>CANJKD010000416.1 GCA_947474415.1 Burkholderiales bacterium
ACCGCTTCCATGAGCTGTTTCGCAACGAAGCACTGGTGATCGACAGCTGGTTCAAGCTGCAGGCCACCGCACCGGAGGTCGACGGCAAGGTGTTCGCACGTGTGAAGCAACTGCTGAAGCACGCTGACTTCTCGCTGCGCAACCCGAACCGCGCGCGCAGCCTGCTCAGCGGCTTCTGCACCAGCAACCCCGGCGCATTTCACCGCCTCGATGCGGCTGGCTATGTATTCTGGGCTGAACACGTGATCGCACTCGACGCCATCAACCCGCAACTCGCGGCGCGCTTCGCCCGCTCACTCGAGCGCTGGACGCAGCTTGCCGAGCCCTACCGCAGTGCCGCACGCGAAGCCATCGCGCGGGTCGCGGCCAAGCCCGACCTGTCGGGCGGCGTGCGCGAGATCGTGACGAACGCGCTTGCGCTCCCGTTCGCGCCCTGAACAATACAGCCTTCAACACCGGAACCAAGCCATGGCCAGGAAAAATGCGTTCTACGCCCAGTCGGGCGGTGTCACCGCCGTCATCAATGCCTCCGCCTGCGGGGTGATCGAAACCGCGCGCGCCCACAAGGGTGAAATCGGCAAGGTCTACGCTGGCCGCAACGGCATCATCGGCGCGCTCACAGAAGACCTGATCGACACCGGCCGCGAGTCGGCCACCGCCATCGCCGCGCTGCGCTCCACGCCGTCGGGCGCGTTCGGCTCGTGCCGCTTCAAGCTCAAGAGCCTGGACGCGAACCGGCGCGAATACGAACGCCTGATCGCCGTCTTCAAGGCCCACAACATCGGCTACTTCTTCTACAACGGCGGCGGCGATTCGGCCGACACCTGCTTCAAGGTCAGCCAACTGAGCGAGTCCATGGGCTACCCGTTGCAGGCCATCCATGTGCCGAAGACGATCGACAACGACCTGCCCATTACCGACTGCTGCCCCGGCTTCGGCTCGGTCGCCAAGTACGTGGCCGTGTCGACGCTCGAAGCCTCGTTCGACGTGCGCTCGATGGCCAAGACCTCGACCAAGGTGTTCGTCGTCGAGGTGATGGGGCGGCACGCGGGCTGGATCGCAGCGGCTGGCGGTCTCGCCTCCGACCACGGCATCCCGGTCGTCATCCTGTTCCCGGAAATCGTCTTCAATGAGGCGAAGTTCCTGAAGCGCGTCGACACACTGGTGAAGGCGCACGGCTTCTGCACGGTGGTGGTTTCCGAAGGCTGCCACAACGCCGACGGCAGCTTCCTCGCCGAACAGGGCGCTCGCGATGCCTTCGGCCACGCCCAGCTCGGCGGTGCCGCGCCGGTGGTGGCGAACATGGTGAAGCAGGCGCTCGGCCACAAGTTCCACTGGGCCGTGGCCGACTACCTGCAACGCTCCGCCCGGCACATCGCTTCGGCCACCGACGTCAAGCAGGCCTACGAGCTGGGTCGCAAGGCCGTCGAGCTGGCGCTGGCCGGCCACAACGCGGTGATGCCCACGGTCGAGCGCATCAGCGACGTGCCGTACAAATACCGCATCGGCATGGCGCCGCTGGCCAAGGTGGCGAACGTCGAGAAGTTCATGCCGCGCGACTTCATCACCCGCGACGGCTTCGGCATCACCGACAAGTGCCGGCGCTACCTCACGCCGCTGATCCAGGGCGAGGACTACCCGAAATACAAGAATGGTCTGCCGGTCTACGTGACGCTGAAGAACGTGGCGGTCGCGAAGAAACTCGCTGCCTTCGAGCTGAAGTAGGCCGTGCTGCGTCGGCTAGAATATGAGGCTTGCTGAAACGTAATTCGTTGCGAATTGGCAATGAAGCCGGTGTAGCTCAGTTGGTAGAGCAGCTCATTCGTAATGAGAAGGTCGAGGGTTCGACTCCTTTCTCCGGCACCAATGAAATCAACGACTTAGCCCGGCCTCACTCGCCGGGCTTTGTTGTTTCTAGGCCCCGTGTAGCCACCATGTAGCCAGTGGTACCGACAAACGGGGGCCAGGAACGACGAACCCGGCGCAGTGGCCGGGCTCTGATGAAGGGTTGCAACGCTCACGCGTTCAAGGTGTCGAGGGCTTCGCGCTGCGAACACAAGGCCCGGGCCAGTTCGCGCAGTACGACCCGATGCCCACCCTTCCACGCGTTGCACGAAGCGGCGGCGTTGCCTTCAGCGGTCCGCACCCCCGGTGGCTCAAAATTCAGTCGGCGCCGACAGGCGCTGGCCTTGACCCGCTTGGCTTCCAGAATGAAGGAACCGCGCCTGTAGCAGTCGATGAAGCCCATGCTCGTCGTGCCGTCGCCGTGGCCGAAGGTGACGCGGCGCTCGAAGACGTAGAGGTTGTCGCGCGTCTCTTCCTGCGCAGGTTCGGGGTGCAGCACGCCGAGCAAATCGCACAAGCCGCTGACGAACAATTGGTAGTTGGCCCGCTCCGAACCGGCCACGCCGCGCCACGCCGCGCCAGCGTTCGATTAAAGCGGCGTGTCTGCTCGTGTCGTCCATCGATTGATGATATGGGCGTGTTGCGCCGCGCGATCAGCGTGATTTTCGATAGAGCTGCGCCGGCCTGAACGCGCCGCCTCGCAGCGCCCCTTCGACCGGTTCGACGGCCCCGCGTTCGGCCAGGCGGCGCCGGAAGCTCGACTTGTCGAGCCGACGCGCCAGCAACTGCTCGCAGGTGGCCTGCAGTTCGCCAAGGGTGAACAGGTCGGGAAGCAAGCCAAAGGGCAATTCGAATGCATCGGCTTCGTTCCGGGTTGCGGCCACGGCTTGCCCGATCAGCGTGGCGTGGTCAAAGGCCAGCGCCACGTCATCCATGGCCGCCTCTGCCGGGCGCCACGCAAGCGCCTCGATCCGCTTGCCGGCCGATGGTTGCAAGGTATCGGCGGGCACCAGCGCCCGATACACGACGCTCAGCGCCCACGGTGCGCGCGGATCGCGCGTCGGCCCGCCCACCGCGCACAACTGCCGCAGTGATGGCAGCTTGACGCCCAAGCGTTCGGCCATCACGCGCTGGCCTGCGGCATCGAGCGAGCGGTCGAGGTCGATCCGCAAGACGCCTCCCGGCAGCGCCCACTTGCCGGCGTGCGGCGCTTCGGCGCGCCGGGCGAGCAACACATGAAGACGCTGCTCGACGACGCACAAGACGGCGATCTCGACCCGAACAAAGGGCATCGGGTAATTCGCCTTCCCTGATTGACTTGCTGGCGTTGCCATCGCGTCCACCTTGCTCTTAGTTGTAATGTTCTACGAAGTGTAGGATACTGGCTTCGTTGCAATGTACAACTAAGAAGAAGGCGATGACCACATGGGCTATGACGTGATCGGCGACATCCACGGGCACGCGGCCAAGCTCGAAGCACTGTTGCGCAAGCTGGGCTATGTGGAGCGTCGTGGCGTTTGGGCTCCGCCCCAAGGTCGGCAGGCGATCTTTCTTGGCGACCTGATCGACCGGGGGCCCGAACAGGTGAAGGTGGTGGACATCGTCCGAGCGATGATCGACGCCGGCCACGCCCGCGCGGTGATGGGCAACCACGAGTTCAACGCGATTGGTTACGCCACGGAGTGCCG
>CANJKD010000417.1 GCA_947474415.1 Burkholderiales bacterium
CCCGCTGTCATCCAGGGCTGCCAGGGCTGCCAGGGCATCGGCAGCGTCGCTGCGCCATGCGATGGCCAGCACATCGATGCCGCCTGACAGGCGGCGGTACAGCGATTCGCTGGTCGCGAGGTCACCCAACGCGTTCTTCCACAAGCCCATGTAGATGCCCAACTCGATCTCCCCGTCGACGTCGGCGACGAAGCTGCCGGTGTCGCCGGTCGGGTTGACAACCCGGCCACCCGGCACGACCCGGGCACACAGGTGTTGGCGCGGCCCGCCGTAAAGAGTCGGGTCTCGTGGGCTCCATTGCACGCGCCCGTTGGCGAACAGGCTGTAGGCCTGGCCGGCCTTCACGTGGAGGCCGGTTCCGTGCCATGGCGCATCGTTCGCGTGCAATCGAACCACACGGACCGCGCTGACCGTTTCGCGCAGGCGGGCTGCGGGGAGTGTCGCCACCCAGCGTTCGGCGATGTCGGCAAACTCAGCCGCCATGGAGGCCTCGCGTCGTGGGTTGATGATGGGGGCTCGGCATTTGGCAGTCCTCGAAACGGGTTGGCGCACGTTGTTCGCGACTTCGGCCGTGGCACCGGGGCGCAGGCCCTCGAGGTCGTGGGCTCGGCGCGCCGGCCCATGGCGCGTGGCGCATGCAGATGGCGCAGCTGCCTATTGTGCAAAGCCTTTCACAGCCGGGCCATCGGGGCAACTTCCAATGGCCTTGCAATGTTCGACACGGCGGCTGGTTGCCCTGCCACCGCATGCGGTGGCGTGCCTCTTTGCGGATCGCCGCAAAGACGCTATCGTCATGACAACAGGCCACGGCAACACGCCAGGCACACCGAGGAGCGCCATGGACTTCAGCGCATTCCACAGCAAGGCCTGGCACGACCACGCGACCGTGGCGCGCCAGGTGGCTCAGTGTCTGAGCGAGGGGGTGTCGCTCGTCAGCACCGAGTCGCAGCTCACCCAACTGGCGAACCTGGCGCAGCACGTGTACGGCGCGCACCTCGGCGAATGGTGCAACGGCATGGCGTTCATCGAGGGCCTGGCCGCGCTGCCGCTGTTCCAGCCGGAAGGGGCCAGCGGGCAGTCGCTGCGGCGCTGCCTGGCGAGCCTGGCGTTGGCGGCGGGGGATGAGCGCGCGGCGAGCTTGGCGCGCATGTCACCGTCCGACCGCATCCGGGTCGGTGCGATGGCTGCGGCGGACCTGGCTGAACACGACACCCCCCTCAGTATGCGTTTGTTGCAGGCGGCGCTCGATGAAGCCGCACGCGCCGGGCTCGACGCGGCCGACCCGATGCACCGCGCGCTCGCCGTCGCCGGCAACAACCTTGCGTGTACGCTGGAAGAGAAGGCTGATCGTTCCACCGAGGAGCGCGCGCTGATGATCCTGGCCGCACAGACGGCGCGCCACCATTGGGCCATCGCCGGCACCTGGCTCGAAACCGAGCGCGCCGAATACCGGCTGGCGCTGACCTGGCTGCAGGCCGGTGACCTGGCCCAGGCGCGCACCCACGCGCAAAACTGCCTGGAGATCGTCGCGGCGAACGATGCGGCGGCACTGGAGCGGCTGTTCGGCTGGGAGGCGCTGGGCCGCGTCGAACGCGCGGCCGGCAATGCCACCGGCCAGGCGCAGGCGCTGGCTCATGCGCGCAGCGCGTTCGCGGCACTGGACGCGCCCGACCAGTCGTGGTGCAGGGCCAGCATCGACAAGCTCGCGGCCTCCTGACCTGGCGCGCCGTTCGGGTTCGCACGGAGGCCGCAGGGTTGGCCGCGTGGCTTCGCAACGCTGCGGTGGCCGGCTGACCATGCGCCAGCGGCTCGTCCTTTGCGCGCGCGAAGGAACCCCGATGAATTGCTTGACTTCTCTCTGCGCCCGGGCGGTAGGCGCGCTGGCCGCGGGCGCCACCTTGTTCGCCCCGGCCGCGATGGCCCAGCAAGGCCAGGTCAACGTGATCTGCTCGGTGCAGGCCGACGGGTGCAACATGATCCAGACCGTGTTCGCGAAGACCACCGGCATCAAGGTCAACATGTCGTTGAAGGGCTCGGGCGAGGCGCTCGCGCAACTCATCGCCGAGCGCGCGAACCCGAAGACCGACGTCTGGTTCGGCGGCACTGGTGACCCGCACCTGCAGGCTGCCGAAAGCGACCTGACGCTCGGCTACAGATCGGCCGCGTTGCCGCAGCTTCATGGCTGGGCGCAGCACCAGGCCGCGCAGTCGCACTACAAGACCGTGATCGAGGTAGTGCCGGACGGCCAGCTCCTTGTACACCTGCGAGTACCTCGGCTGGCGCACGTAGCCGGCGGGCAGGTCAAGGCGTTGCTCGTACTCGCGATGCCAGCTCAAGAGAGCGTTCTTCGTCGGATAGCCGAGCTGACGGATGGTCAAGCCGATGCGCTTGTCCAGCTTGATGTAGAGCTGCACGGCTCGAAGCCGGTCCTCGTATGAAAACATGAACTACCTTCCAAGTAGTCCAAGAAATCGTCCGCATCCCCCTTTCGTAGTTCTACGCCGCCCAACAGCTGCGGGTCCAAATAATTACTTGAAAATCTTATGCGGAATCAGTTTCCAGTATTCTTCTTGCGTCGCGTCGTTCATGCAAGCTTCGATGATCTTGCGACCGAGCGGGTCGAGGTCTTCGGTGAGGAAAGGTGCTAGCTCAGTTCTGAAGAATTCGCGCCATTGACGTGCACCTTCTGCGTAGCCTACTGCACCGACTTCGCGTTGGTTCATTACATTGAGAAACACTGGCGGGATCAATGAACCTTCCACTTTCATTTGCTTCGGTGTGTAACCAAGCAATGGGAAAGCGCTATCGTCGAGTTGATCTTTGCTGAAACGTGCACTGCCGCGACGTGCCAGGTATTCACGCGCGACCCATTCGCCCATAAAGCCGACATGCCAGGCTCCGATATATTGATTCGGGATCAATACATGACGGGTCTCGGTATTGGAAACAATTTGACGCAGCAATAGATTCGCCTGATCAACTCGGCGGCCAGTACAAAATGCCCAGTAAGAACCAACGCCTTCACATTGCATGCCCTTGGAATCCTGGATACTCGGATTGGCATGACCACGCGGTGCAACCAAACGCCAGAGCCAAGCCAGTGCTGGCGAAAGAATATGCAACATACCGATGATGCCGTATTGCGGACTTTCCAAGTGAGTTGGCGGGCAACGCACGCCAAAGCTGCGGATATTGACAGCAACCGGACCGCTGACGATGCCTTCAACCATATCGCGTGGAATGATGACGCGCGGGTTGGTGCAAGGTACGCCTGGCGCATCTTCAATATGTTCCCACAGCAGGCATTGGCCGCCGGGTACGATGTAATGATTCAAGAAAATCAGAGGTCGGTCTGGTTTCATGCACAGTTTTTCCATGTGCGGATCGGTGCCATAGGCTTTGATGCCATCGACGCGCACGAACCAACCGTTTTCGGCATCGGCGATGTGCAGTTTGGTTTGACCTTCGTTGTAACGCGGGTGTGCGCAACCCATATCATCAGCCATCGGATTGAGATGGCACGATTCCGG
>CANJKD010000418.1 GCA_947474415.1 Burkholderiales bacterium
ACGCGGTGTTCTCGGGCCCGGCGCTCGAGCGAATCAAGGGCTCACAGCTCGACGAAGTGGTCATTACCAACACCATCCCGCAGCGCGAGGATGTCAAGAATTGCCCGAAGGTGCGCCAGTTGTCGGTGGCCTTCCTGTTTGCCGAAACCATTCGCCGCATCTCTGACGGCGAATCGGTCACCTCCTTGTTCGCGGAACAGAACGCGAACTTCTAGAAACGAGAGCGGGGCTTCCTTCGGGAGCCTCTTCTCGGCTGCGGGCCTTGCGGCCCGCTCAACCGAAGAGCCTGGTCGCGGGCCTTCACCACTTTGGAGTCATCAATGAAATTCACAGCTTTCGAGCGCACGCTGCAGGGGACCGGAGCGAGCCGCCGCCTGCGCAATGCGCAAAAGGTACCCGGCATCGTTTATGGCGCGGGCACGCCGACGATGATCGAACTCGATCACAACGCACTGTTCTTTGCGCTGAAGAAGGAAGCCTTCCACTCGTCGTTGCTCGACATGGAACTGGCCGGCAAGAGTGAGCAAGTCCTGCTGCGCGACTACCAGATGCATCCGTTCCGCCCAATCGTGCTGCACATCGACTTCCAACGCGTCGATGCCACCACCAAGGTCGTGAAGAAGGTGCCGCTGCACTTCATCAACGAAGAGAATTCGCCAGCCGTCAAGACCGACAGCTGCGTCGTGAACCACGTGGTCACCGAGCTGCGCATCTCGTGCCTGGCCTCGCAGCTTCCCGAGTTCCTGACCGTCGACCTGGGCGAACTGGCCAAGGGCCAGACCCTGCACGTCAACGACATCAAGCTCGCCGATGGCATCAAGGTCATGACGCAAGGCAAGCCGAACCCGGTGATCGTGTCGGTCTCGGCGCAGGCCGCTGAGGAAGAAGTCGTCGCACCGGTGGTCACTGCTGCCGCAGCCGCCCCGACCAAGGCAAAGAAGACCGAGAAGCAAAACAAGAAGTAGGCCCCCACCCGCAAGGGTGATGCGAAGCCCCACCTTGGTGGGGCTTTTTTCTGACCGCTCGGAATTGATAATCCATCATGATTCGATTGCTTGTCGGCCTGGGCAACCCCGGCCCTGAATACGAAGCCACGCGGCACAACGCGGGGTTCTGGCTCATCAATGCGATCGCCCGCGAGCTGCGCGCAACGCTCGTCCCGGAGCGCAGCTACTTCGGGCTGGTGGCCAGGGTGAACCGGCCTACCGGCCCGGTGTGGCTGCTGGAACCCATGACCTTCATGAACCTGTCCGGCAAGTCGGTCGCTGCGCTGGCGCGCTTCTTCAAGATCGAGCCGGGTGAGATCCTGGTCGCTCACGACGAACTTGATTTGTTGCCCGGCCAGGTCAAGATGAAGCTGGGCGGCAGCCACGCCGGCCACAACGGGCTGAAGGACATCCAGGCGCAACTCGGCAGTGCCGATTTCTGGCGCTTGCGGCTGGGCATTGGCCACCCTGGCATCAAGTCCGAAGTCGTCAACTTCGTGCTGCGCAAACCACCGGCAGAGCAGCACGAAGCGATCTTCAAGAGCATCGAGCAATCGCTTTCGGCGCTCGATCTGCTGCTGGAAGGCGACATGGAGCGAGCGCTGATGAAGATGCATGCCAAGCCGCCGCGCCCCAAGCCACCGAAGCCCGTGCCTGTCGATACCCCAAAGGACTCACCATGAAACACGCTGTCGCATTGCTGCTTTGCATGGCGGTCTCGGGCGCCCACGCCCAACCCGTCTATCGATGCGGCAACACGTATTCGTCGATCCCCTGCCCGGACGGAAAAGTGGTCGACGCGACCGATCCACGCACGGCCGCACAGTGGGCCGAGGCCAGACGGGTGGCCAGCAATGAAAAGCAACTTGCGGCGGACATGCGGCGCGAGCGCCTGGTCGATCAGGCGATGCAGAAGCCAACGGCGGCATCCAGTCTCAGCGCGGCGCCTGCCGCCGCCTTGAAAACCCTGCCCCAGGTGAGTCACATTCCGCTGAAGAAGAAGCGGGTTCTCGCGAGGCCGGCGGCCAGCACCCCATTCACCGCAGCTGACATGGCCAGCCGCAGGTAGCCGAATCAGCAGGTGGTGATCAGCCCTCGGTGGGCGCGGCCGCAAAGGCCTGCAAACTTCGGTACTTCACCCAGAGCGACTCATTTGATTCAACATGCGCCGGGTTGATCGGAATGCAACTCACAGGGCAGACCTGTACGCATTGCGGCTCGTCGAAATGCCCGACACACTCGGTGCACTTGCTCGGGTCGATCTCGTAGATGTCCGCGCCCATCGAGATCGCCTGGTTTGGGCACTCGGGCTCGCAGACATCACAATTGATACATTCATCCGTAATCAGCAGCGCCATATCGATCTCAGAGTTCGTTCGGTTTCACCCGCTGGTGCAACCGATCCAACACCAAGGGTGACACGAATTTGGAAACATCACCGCCCAGGGTGGCAATTTCACGCACGAAAGTGCCCGATACAAACTGGAAGCGATCACCCGGCGTGAGGAACACAGTTTCCACATCGGGCATCAGTTGGCGATTCATGCCCGCCATCTGGAACTCGTACTCGAAGTCACTCACCGCACGCAGCCCGCGTACGACGACCTTGCCGCCCTGATCGACCACGAAGTCGCGCAGCAACCCACGAAAGGCCAGCACCTCGACATTCGGATACTTCGCGGCCAGTTCGGTCGCGATGTCGAGCCGCTCGGCAATCGTGAACATCGTGCGCTTGTGGTGGCCTGCCGCCACTGCCACGATCAGGCGCTCGAACAGCCGGCTGGCACGACGCATCAGGTCTTCGTGGCCCAGCGTCATCGGGTCGAACGTGCCGGGGTAGACAGCGGTGAGTTTGGTCACGGAGGTCAAGGCGCGCTCCTGAAAAGTTGGCTTCGGCCGCAGTGTAGCCGGGGATTTTCAGGCACGGTCAGCATGCCGCAACAGATGAAAATGAACCGCACCGGCGCGGCCCTGGCGGTGTACGGCAAGGCCATGCACTTGCAACATGGAAGCTGCCAGCGGCTCGCCCGATTCAGCATAGACCAGCCCGGTCGACACGATGAGCCGCGCCGCAGCGGCCAGGGCAGGTTCCATCAGTTGCGCGTCGAACGGCGGGTCGATGAAGACCAGTTCGAACGATGACGGCGCGCAACGTGCCATCCAGGGCAAGGCATCCGCGTTTTCGACCCGCAACCCGGCGGCATCCAGCCGCTGCTTGACCGCGGCCAAACCGGCCGCCAGCTTGCGGTCACACTCAATCAGCACCACGTCCACCGCACCACGCGAAGCGGCTTCGAAGCCGAGCGCGCCCGAACCCGCGAAGGCATCCAGGCAACGCCAGCCGGTCAAGGCCTGACCAAGCCAGTTGAACACGGTTTCGCGGACGCGGTCCGGCGTGGGGCGCAGCCCCGGCGCATCGCTGACCGGCAGCTTGGTGCGCTTCCATTGCCCACCGATGATGCGCACCTCGCGACGCATCGCAGCCCTCGGTGGCGCCGTCACGGGCGACGCATCGACAACGCGCGAATGACTAGAAA
>CANJKD010000419.1 GCA_947474415.1 Burkholderiales bacterium
CGGCGCCGCCCATCAGGCAGCCTTCCTCGACGGTCACGATGGCGTCGTGCGTGCGCGCCAGTTCGAGCACCAGTTCCACGTCGAGCGGCTTGACGAAACGCATGTTCGCCACCGCGGCGTCGAGCTTGTCGGCTGCGGCCAGCGCGGGATAGAGCAAGGTACCGAAGGCCATGATCGCGACCCGTGACCCGCCCTGCGAGACGGGCCGTTCGACACTGCGGCGCAACTCGCCCTTGCCGAATGGCAGTTCAGTGAGTGCCGACTGAATCGTGGTGCCGGCACCGCTGCCACGCGGGTAGCGCACGGCACTCGGGCCGTTCTGGCGGAACGCCGTGGTCAGCGCTTGCCGGCATTCGTTCTCGTCGGCCGGCGTCAGCACGCTCAGGTTCGGAATGCAGCGCAGGTAGGCAATGTCGAAGGCCCCGGCATGGGTCGCACCGTCGGCGCCCACCAGGCCGGCGCGGTCGAGCGCAAACACCACCGGCAGGTTCTGGATCGCCACATCGTGGATCAACTGGTCGTAGGCGCGCTGCAGAAAGGTGGAGTAGATCGCCACCACCGGCTTCAGCCCCTCGCAGGCCAGGCCGGCCGCGAAGGTAACTGCATGCTGCTCGGCGATGCCGACATCGTGGTAGCGCTTCGGGAAGCGCTTCTCGAATTCGACCATGCCGGAGCCTTCGCGCATCGCCGGCGTGATGCCGACCAGGCGCTCGTCGACAGCCGCCATGTCGCACAGCCAATCGCCGAAGACCTGCGTGAAGGTGACTTTGCCGGGCTTGGCGGGCTTGGGCAGGCCGACCGCCGGGTCGAACTTGCCCGGGCCGTGATACCACACCGGGTCTGCCTCGGCGAGCTTGTAGCCATAACCCTTCTTCGTGACCACATGCAGGAACTGCGGGCCCTTCAGTTGGCGCAGATTCTCGAGCGTCGGTATCAAGGAGTCGAGGTCGTGGCCGTCGATCGGGCCGACGTAGTTGAAGCCGAATTCTTCGAAGATCGTGCCAGGCACGACCATGCCTTTCGCATGTTCCTCGAAGCGCTTCGCGAGTTCGAACAACGGCGGTGCGTTCTTCAGCACCGACTTCGCGGTGTCACGCGCGGCGGCGTAGAAACGCCCACTCATCAGCCGCGCCAGATACCGGTTCAGCGCACCCACCGGGGGCGAGATCGACATGTCGTTGTCGTTCAGCACCACCAGCATGTCGGCGTGCGAGACACCACCGTTGTTCAGCGCCTCGAAGGCCATGCCGGCGCTCATGGCGCCGTCGCCGATGATCGCGACCGCCTTGCGGTCTTCGCCTTTCAGACGCGCCGCCACGGCCATGCCCAATGCCGCCGAAATGGAGGTCGACGAATGCGCCGTGCCGAAGGTGTCGTACTCGCTTTCGTCGCGGCGAGGAAAGCCCGAAACGCCGCCAAGCTGGCGCAAGGTGCCCATGCGCTCGCGCCGGCCGGTCAGGATCTTGTGCGGGTAGGTCTGATGGCCCACGTCCCACACCAGACGGTCGTAGGGCGTGTTGAACACATGGTGCAGCGCGATCGTGAGCTCGACCGTGCCGAGGTTGCTCGACAAGTGTCCTCCGGTCTGCGAGACGCTTTGCAAGACGAAGTCGCGCAACTCGGCAGCCAGTTGCTTCAACTCCAGCCGCGACAAGCGGCGCACATCTGCCGGGCTGCGAATGGTTTCGAGGAGGGTGTGCTTCATCGGTTAGTTGTCGCGTTCGACGACCTTGTCGGCCAGCAGGCTCAGCCTGGCCGCATCTGGCAACTCGCTGCGCGCCAGCGCCGCCTGGGCCTTGTCGCGCAGGTCGTTCGCGTGGCGACGCGCAGCGTCAAGGCCGAGCACCGTCACGTAGGTGGGCTTGTGGTTGTCGATATCCTTGCCTGCCGTTTTGCCCAGCGTGACCGAGGAATGGGTCACGTCGAGGATGTCATCGACGACCTGAAACGCCAGGCCGATGGCGTCGCCGTAGTCGGCCAGCGCTGCCCATTGCGCCGGACTCGCCGCGCCGCAGGCCGCACCCATCAAAACACTGGCCTGAAGCAAGGCACCAGTCTTGCGGTGATGCATGTCGCGCAGCGCGTTTTCGCCCAACGGCAGGCCAATGCTGGCCAGGTCGATGGCCTGGCCGCCGGCCATGCCCGAATGCCCCGCCGCCCGCGCCAGCAAGCCGCAAAGGCGTGCCTGCAAGACCGGTGGCACTGCCTGCGAATCACTGCCCGGCTCGCCGTCGCCGCCATTCGGCGTCAGCACATCGAAGGCGAGTGCCTGTATGGCATCCCCGGCGAGCATGGCTTGTGCCTCGCCGAACTGCACGTGCACGGCAGGCTTGCCACGGCGCAGCACATCGTTGTCCATGCAGGGCATGTCGTCGTGGATCAGCGAATAGGCGTGGATGAGTTCGACCGCGCAGGCCGCGCGCAAGGCTGCACCAGGCAGTCCATGCACCGCCTGCGAGGCCGCCAGCACCAGCAGGGGACGCACACGTTTGCCGCCGTCGAGAACACCGTATCGCATCGCCTGGCCCAGCCCGGCCGGCGCGTCGACTGGCACCCAGGCCTCCAAGGCACGCTCAACGCGGGCCACTTCCAGCGTCATCCAAGCATCGAATTCGGCCAGCTTCATTCGCCAGCCCAGGGCTTGAGCTGCCCATCTTCGAGAACCTTGACCTGTTGTTCAACCGCTTCCAGCCGCGCACGGCAGAAATTCAGCAATTCCGCGCCGCGCTTGTAGCTTTCAAGCAATCGATCAAGCGGCAACTGACCAGCCTCCATGGCCTGCACCAGACGGTCGAGTTCGCCGAGCGCGTCTTCGTAACTGGCAGGCGCCGGTGTCTGTGGGGCGTGGGAAGAGGTCTTGGCCATTGCAGATTCGTCAAACCGGTGATTGTAGTCAGCCACGCCCGGGACAGACCCTCCGTACAAGTGCGCGCAAGCGTAACTGCTCTTGACAAGACTGCGCGACCCAGTGGGCAAGGCGGCGCCATGGCGCGGACCTCACAGGTACAATTCGGCCCCCGCGCGCTACCGCGCGCCCGCCCCTCGAAAGCGTGTGCCGCCAGCCCGCGCCGAGCGGTTCGTCAACGGTTTTTTGGAGATTCCCCGGGATCATGTCCGACCTGAGCGTCACCCGCGAAGC
Source organism: Burkholderiales bacterium (assembly GCA_947474415.1). Taxonomy (GTDB): domain Bacteria; phylum Pseudomonadota; class Gammaproteobacteria; order Burkholderiales; family Burkholderiaceae_C; genus LMDS01. Next base: position 3,140 of record CANJKD010000419.1, read on the forward strand.
GCTCGCACGCAGCCGCTCGCAACTGTCGGTCAGCAGCTACTTCGACGCCGATCTCTTCCAGCGCGAACAGAGCCGCATCTTTGCCGACAGCCCGCGTTACGTGGGCCACGAGTTGATGGTGCCGCAGGCCGGTGACTTCCACACCCTGCCCCAGGAAGGTGAGGGCCGCGCGCTGGTGCGAACCCCGCATGGCGTGGAGTTGATCTCAAATGTCTGCCGGCACCGCCAGGCCTTGATGCTGCGCGGCCGGGGCAACACCCGCAGCAATGTGGTCTGCCCACTGCACCGTTGGACCTACGACCTGCATGGGCAACTGATCGGCGCGCCGCATTTCGAGCGCGACCCGTGTCTGAACCTGAACAACTACCCGGTCCAGCGC
>CANJKD010000420.1 GCA_947474415.1 Burkholderiales bacterium
CGAGCGCATCGTCGTGCGCGTCGAGTCGAAGGTCATCGTCGGCAAGGCGCTGGACACGCGCACGCCGCTGATCGAGCAGGACCTGCGCCACATCGAGTTCCAGCCCTACTGGAACGTACCGTCCTCGATAGCGCGCACGGAGCTGGTGCCACGGCTGCGGCGCGACCCGGGGTACTGGACGCGCGAGGGCTTCGAGTTCGTCGGCGCCGCGGCGGCCGACCCGGTGCTCAGCGAGGCCAAGCTCCAAGCGGTACTGGCAGGTCAGTTGCGCATCCGCCAGCGGCCGGGGCCGCACAACGCGTTGGGCGACATCAAGTTCGTGTTCCCGAACCGCGATTCGATCTACATGCACCACACGCCCTCGGTCGGCCTGTTCGCTCGCGCGCGGCGCGGCTTCAGCCACGGCTGCATCCGCGTCGAGCAGCCGACGGCACTCGCGGCGTTCGCCCTGCAGGGGCGCGCGCCATGGGACGAGCCGCGCATTCGCCGCGCGATGACCGACGACGAGCCGTCGACCGTGCGTCTGGAGCAGCCGGTGCCGGTGCTCATTGCCTACGGCACCGCGTTGGTCAAGCAAGGACGCGTGCATTTCTTCGATGACCTTTACGGCCACGACCGCGTGCTCGATGCGGTGCTGCGCCAGCCGCGCGAAGCGGCATTTCCGTCACATCTGCTTGCGCCCTGAGGGCCCGTGCGGCCGCTACCATGCACGCATGAGCCCGAGCTGCCGCGCCCAATCCGACCGCCGCCGTTTCCTGCGCTTCGGTGCCGCCGCGGTCGTGCCGCTGCTGGCGCTGGCCGCACGGGCGTCGATGCCTGCCGAGCGACACATCGCGCTGGTGCACACGCACACGCGCGAGAGCGTAAACCTGGCCTATGCGGCGGGCGAGCGCTACATCCCTGCGGCGATGGCCACGCTTGATCGTTTCCTGCGCGACCACTACAGCGGCGATGTCGGCCGCATCGATGCGCAGCTGTTCGACCTCCTGTACCGCGTGCGCCGCGAACTGGGCGCGAGCGACGAGGTGCCGTTCGAGATCATCTCGGGCTACCGGGCGCCGACCACCAACGCGCGCCTGCGCGAGTCACGCGGTGGCGGCGTGGCCCGCCACAGCCTGCACATGGAAGGCCGCGCGCTGGACATCCGCCTGGCCACCGTGCCGCTGCCCGACCTGCGCGACGCCGCGCTCGCGCTGTGCGCGGGCGGCGTGGGCTTCTACGCGCGCGAGCAGTTCGTGCACGTCGACACCGGCCGCGTGCGCGCCTGGTAGCGCTCAGCCCGCCACGGGGCGCTGTGCGTCGCCCTGGTGAAAACCCGGGCAAGCCTCTCACCTCTCAGCCGCGGTTTGGCCGCAGGTAGATCACCCAATACACCAACGCTACCAACACGCTGCCGCCAACAAGGTTGCCGGCGATCACCACGCCGAGGTTGCGCAAGACATCGAGCCCCGTCAGCGGCGCGTCCAGCAGCATCGCCAGTGGGAAGAAGTACATGTTGGCGATCGAGTGCTCGAAGCCGGCGGCGACGAAGGCGGTGATCGGGAACACGATCGCCACCGCCTTGTCGACGACGCTGCGTCCGGCCATCGCCATCCACACCGCCATGCACACCAGGGTGTTGCACAACACGCTGCGGAAGAAGAGCTCGACCAGCGGCAGCTCGGCCTTGGCCATGGCGATACGCACCGCCGCACGCGCCACCGCTCCGCCATTCATCGACGTATGGCCCGACCAGAACACCAGCAGCGCCAGGCCGATGGCGCCGACGGCGTTGGCCGCGCACACCACCGCCCAGTTGCGCAGCAACTGGGCGGTGCTGACCTGGCCGCCGGCCCAGGCCATCGCGATCAGGTGGTTGCCGGTGAAGAGCTCGGCGCCGGCGACGATCACCAGCACCAGGCCAAGCGAGAACACGAGCCCGCCGAGCAGGCGCGACGCGGCAAAGCCGAGCGACGCATCGCTTGCCACCAGCGTGAACAGCAGCGCACCGAAGCCGACGAAGGCCCCGGCCAGCACGCCGAGCGCAGCCTGTGTCATCCACGGCAGCTGCGCCTTGGCAACGCCGACATCGCGCACGCGCGCGGCGACCTCGGCGGGGGCGTGGGCGTCGGTACCGAACACAGCCATGGCCGACATCATCGCTCGGACGCCGCAGCGCGCGGCTGTGCAAGCACAACCCGCAGCCGGGCCTTGCGCACTTCCTCCACCCACAGTACCGCGCTGGCCAACGCGAGCAGCGCCAGCAGCGTGTTCCACGGCAGCGGCTGCGTGTAGAACCAGGCGTTGAGCGACGGCAGCCACAGCACCGCCGCCTGCAGCAACACCGACAGTGCCAGCCCGCCAGCGAGCCAGCGGTTGTCGCGCCAACCGGCGCCGAAGGCCGAGCGCCACGCTGAGCGGCAGTTGACCGCGTTGAACCACTGCGTCAGCACCACCAGCGTGAAGAGCTCGGTGCGCACCTGCTCGATCGGATGGCCGGCATGCAGCCGCCAGACATACCAGCCGAAAGCAAGACTCGCCGCCGTCAACGCCATCAGCGCAGTGCGCAGCAGCATCGCGCGGCCGAGCAGCGGCGCGTCGCGCGGCGTCGGCGCACGGCGCATCTCCTGCGCATCGGCCGGGTCCATCACCAGGTTCAAGGTCAGCGTGCCTTCGGTGACGATGTTGATCCACAGGATCTGCACCGCCAGCAGCGGCAGCGGCAGCCCGGCGGCCAGCGCCGCCAGCAGCAGCAGCACCTCGTCGACCGAGGTCGCGAACAGGAACAGGATCACCTTCTTCAGATTCGCATAGACGCCGCGGCCCTGCTCGACCGCGGCGACGACGGTGGCGAAGTTGTCGTCGCCGATGACGATGTCGGCCGCGCTCTTGGCCACTTCGGTGCCCGAGCGGCCCATCGCCACGCCGATGTCGGACTGCGCCAGTGCCGGCGCGTCGTTGACGCCGTCGCCCGTCATCGCCACCACGTCGCCCTGAGCCTGCAGCGCACGCACGATGCGCAGCTTCTGTGCCGGCTGCACGCGCGCGAACACCGCCACCTGCGGCAGCGCGGCGCGCAGCTCGGCATCGCTCATGCGCTCGAGCGCGTCGCCGTGCAGCGCACGGTCGGCGTCGCCGGCGATGCCGAGCGCGCGCGCGATCGCCAGGCCCGTGGCCGGGTGGTCGCCGGTGATCATCAGCGCTCGGATGCCGGCACCGCGGCAGGCCGCCACCGCAGCCTGCGCTTCCGCGCGCGGCGGATCGATCTGGCCGACCAGGCCGAGCAGGCGGGCGCGCCCGGCGAGCGCGCCGAAGCCGGCATCGAGCGGGTCGTCGTCGATCACCGCCAAGGCGAGCACGCGCAAGGCGCGCGCGGCCATCGCGTCGGCCGCCTTGCGCGCCGCGCTGGCCGCGGCCGCGTCGTCAGGGCGCAGCAGCCGCAGGATCGTCTCGGGCGCACCCTTGACGAAGACGCGCCGCGGTGCGTCGGCCATGCGGTGGCGCGTGGCCATCAACTTGGCGTCGGCATCGAAAGGCA
>CANJKD010000421.1 GCA_947474415.1 Burkholderiales bacterium
CCACCTCCAGACCGGCAAGTGCGTGCTGGAAAACGTGGAAATGCTGGTGCTCGACGAAGCCGATCGCATGCTCGACATGGGCTTCATCGACGACATCAACACCATCTCCGACGCGATTCCTGCGGCGCGCCAGACGGTGATGTTCAGCGCCACCTTCCTCGGCCACGTCGGTCGCTTGGCGCAGAACCTGCTGCGCGATCCGAAGCGCATCGATGTTGCGTCGCATACCGACACCCACGCCAACATCGAGCAGCGCCTGCACTGGGCCGACAACGTGAACCACAAGAACGCTCTGTTGGATCACATCCTGACCCGCAAGGAAATGGAACAGGCGCTGGTGTTCACGAGCACCCAGCGCGACGCCGACTGGCTGGCCGACCGCCTGGCCGACATGGGCCACCACGTGGCTTCACTGCACGGCGGGCACCCGCAAGGCCGGCGCAACCGTGTCTTGCAGGGCCTGCGCAACGGCCAGCTGAAGATTCTCGTCGCCACCGACGTGGCCGCGCGCGGCATCGATGTGCCGACCATCAGCCACGTCGTCAACTACGGCCTGCCGATGAAGGCGGAAGACTATGTGCACCGTATCGGCCGCACCGGCCGCGCGGGCCGCAACGGCCTGGCGATCACGCTGGGCGAGCGCATGGATGTCGGCATGATCCGCCGCATCCAGCAGTTCACGACGCAGAACATTCCGGTGGCCGTGGTCGAAGGCCTGGAGCCCAAGAGCCCGGAGCCGAAGATGTTCGCCGCGCGTGGCGAAGGCGCACCGGCCGGGCGTTTCGGCGGCAAGCCGTTCGGCAAGCCCGGCTTCGGCCCCGGCAAGAGCTTCGGCAAGAAGCCGTTCTCGCCGCGGGGCGGCGCTGAAGGGTACGGGCCGCGCGGCGGTGCCGAAGGGTTTGCACCGCGAGGAGGCGAGGGCTTCGCACCGCGCGAACGCGCTTCGTTCGACCGCGACGCCGGCCGCTTCGAACCGCGCGCGCCGCACGGCAGCGATGCCCCGCGCAGCCCCTTCGACCGCACCGCCAGCGTCGGCCGTGTCGACCACAAGCCGGCCGGCTTCGCGCCGCGCAAGCCGGGCGCACCGGCGGGCAAGGCTGGCTTCAAGCCGCAGCGCCCGCGCACCGGTGGTTTCACGCGCTGATATTCAGCGTTGAACAAAAAGGCCCGCTGACGCGGGCCTTTTTTCATGGGCGATGCCGAACGCGGGCTCAGTCTTGGCGCTGGCAGGCGCGAAGGCTTCGCCAGCTACAAGGCCCCGCGCTGGCGGGCCGTTGTGCGCCACCCTAGAGCCGGTGTACGACCACGCTCACGGTCAAGCCCAGATAGTCATCGGCCTCGCCATACCAACTGCCGGCAATTGGCGCCGCTTGAGCAGGGTCGCGCGCCACGCCGACGCGGATCAATTGATTGCCACCGGTGAAGTTGTTGGTCGGGTCGAACGGCACCCAGCCGGCACCCGGCAGGTAGGCCTGCAACCAGGCGTGCGTGGCACCTGCGCCCACCGTCGCATCAGCCCCGCCGCCGTCGAGCGCCGGGTCGTAGAGGTAGCCCGAAACAAAACGCGTGGCCACACCCAGGCGCCGCGCGGCCTCGATCATCAGCAGCGCGAAATCGCGGCATGAGCCGGTGCTGAGCTTCAGCGTCTGTTGCGGTGTCTGCGTGCCTTCCTCGTCGCGCTCGGCGTAGCGGAAGTTGTCGCGGATCGACTGGTTCATGCGCACCAGCAGGTCGCGCGTGCCGGTCAGGCCGTCGGTGCGGATGAACTGGCGTGCCCAGGCCGTCAAGTGGCCGCCGGGGTCGTCATGGTGTGGGCGCAGGTATTGTTCGAGGTCGAAGCGCTCTTCGACGCTGTAGGCGAACGGAAACACCTCGGCGCTAGGCGACAGCGGCAACTCCAGGTTGTTGGTGTGAGCATGCTCGATCGTGAAGCTGCACACGATCTTCAGCTCCGCCGAACTCGTCAACGGCTGCACCAGTGCGACCGAGTTCGAGTGCGGGTCCTGGATCATGCGCACCATGGCCTCGGGGCTGACCTGCAGGTCGGCGGCGAGCACCCGCAGGTCATGGCCGTCACGCGGGCGGAACATCACCCGGTGTTCGCCGAAGCTCACCGGTTGCTTGTAGTGGTAGACCGTGGTGTGGACGATCTCGTACTGGACAGGCATGGAAAGCATTGCAGAGTGGCCGGGTCGGTGAGGCTGGAATCCGACGCCGGACTCAGGCTCTGGCGTCAGACGCCGAGCAGTTCCACTTCGAACATCAGCGTCGCGTTGGGCGGGATCGCGCCGCCTGCGCCGCGCGCGCCGTAGCCGAGTTGCGGCGGGATCACCAGAACGCGCGTGCCGCCGACCAACATGCCTTGCACGCCTTCGTCCCAGCCCTGGATGACTTGGCCGCCGCCGAGGCCGAAGGCGAACGGGTCATTGCGGTCCTTGCTGGAATCGAATTTGGCGCCCTTGACGCCGCCGTTGTAGAGCCAGCCGGTGTAATGCACCTTGACGTGCTGGCCGGCCTTCGCCTGCGCGCCCGTGCCGACGGTGGTGTCTTCGTATTGCAGACCGGATTCAGTGGTGACCATGACGAGCCTTTCGATGGGTTTTGGACAAAGGTCGACATCATGCCAGCCGGCGCGGCCGAATTGATCCAGCGGGGCTTCGCAGCTTTCGCATCAATCGAGCCAGCGCGCCCGCCATCGGGCGGCGGCATCGGCCAGCCAGGCGGCCACGTCGGCACCTTCAGCCTGCAAACCCAGCACTGATGCGGCGTTGCGCAGTGCGACGAGCGGGTTGCCGGTGGCCAGAGGCCGCGCGCCATTCTGCTTCGACAGCTTCTCGCCATCGGCCGCCAGCACCAGCGGCGTGTGCAGGTAGGCCGGCGTCGGCACACCGAGCACGCGCTGCAGGTGGATCTGGCGCGGCGTGTTGTCGGCCAGGTCAGCGCCACGCACGACATGGGTGACGCCCTGCGCAGCGTCGTCGACGACGACGGCGAGTTGATACGCCCACCCACCATCGGCCCGCTTCAGCACGAAATCGCCGACCGCGTGACTCACGTCCTGGCGTTGCGCACCGAGCCACCGGTCCGTCCAGGCGATGCAAAGCGTTGCCGCATGCTGCGCCGGCGTTGGGGTTGTCAACATCCGCAGCGCCCGGACGGGCTGGCCATGCAGGCCGCTGCGGCACGTGCCGGGGTAGACCCGCTCACCATGCCGCGCCGGTGCCGCACCGAGGCCCTGCAATGCCTCGTCAACAGCCTTGCGTGTACAGCTGCAGGGGTACACCCATCCGGCCGCGCGCAGGCGCTCCAGCGCGGTTTCGTAAGCCACATGGCGGGCCGACTGCCGCAGCGGCGGCTCATCAGCGTGCAGGCCGCAGGCCGCTAGCTGCGACAGGATCATCGCTTCCGCACCCGGCACGCAGCGCGGCAGGTCAACGTCCTCGATGCGCACCAGCCAGCGCCCGCCGTGCGCACGCGCATCCAGCCACGAGGCCAACGCA
>CANJKD010000422.1 GCA_947474415.1 Burkholderiales bacterium
CCAGTCAAGCCACCACGGTGGCGGCCTGACTTAAACCAAACAGCCTCCACGAAACCCGGGGCGGTTCAGTCATGAGCTGACCCACGGCGTCACGCAGAATTCGCTGCAACTGGCCTACCAGAACGATGCAGGCGGCCTCAATGAAAGCGTGTCCGACTGCTTTGGCTCGATGTTCCGGCAGTGGCACGCCAAGCAGGATGCGGGGGGCGCCGACTGGCTGATCGGCAAAGACATCATGGGGCCCACCGCGCAGGCGCGCGGCTTCACCTGCCTGCGCAACATGGCCAACCCCGCCGACAAAAAGGCCCTGGCGCCGCAGCCCACGAAGTACTCCCAGGTCACGCCGGGCATGGACCCGCACTACAGCAGCGGGCCGCCCAACCTGGCTTTCTGCGTCGCCTGCCAGACCATCGGCGGCCACAGCTGGGAGACCATTGGCCAAGTCTGGTACGGCGTGCTGACCGGCTCCGGGGCGCACCCGAACATGACCATGCCCCAGTTCGCTGCCCGCACGCGCCAGGTGGCGGCACAGAAGTTCAGCACCAACCCGAACGTGGCCGCAGCGGTGGACGCGGGCTGGAAGAAGGTCGGCCTGTGAATGACGGCCAACCCCTCGGCGCCGGTTGATGGCCACCACCGGGTCAGTCGCGGTGGAACGCCTCGGCGGCTTCGCCGGCTTCGGGCTGCCGGGCTCGCGGCTGCGCAGCCGTGGCCATGTCGACGCAGCACATCTTGCGGCTGCCGACCGCACCGCGCTGGCGGCGCTGTTTGAAAAAACGCCCGCCACGCCGCCCATGCCCGACGCCTTCAGGTACAGGTTGACGCGGCAAACCCCTGCCGGCCCGCAAACGGTCGAGGTGGCCGAGCAGCATGTGCCCGAGTCGGTCAAGGGCTGCGTCAGCGACGAGTTGATGTAGTTGGATTCGCTGCCACCCAGCACTCACTGCCGTCGATCAAACGCCTGCTCAAACGCTCGACGGGCAAGCTGTGGGCTCCATCAACGTTCCAGGAGTTCAACACCATGCCCCAGTTCGTCATCGAGCGCGCCATTCCCGCCATAGGCGCCACCAGTGCTGCCGATCTGCAGGCCATCTCGCAAAAGTCCTGTGGTGTCCTTCAGGAACTCGGCCCCGATATCCAGTGGGTGGACAGCTATGTCACCGGCGACAAGATCTATTGCGTCTACAGCGCGGCCAACGAAGCACTGGTTCGTGAGCATGCCCGCCGCGGCGGGTTCCCGGCCGACAGCGTGGCCCGAGTGATGAAGGCGATCGATCCGACCACGGCAGAGGCCTGACGCGGCACGAAGCAGGTTCCGTTGCTGCGACACTCGCACGATGGAACCCGCCATCCATCTGTTCGGCGTGCCGCAGGCGCAACCGCCATGCTGCCGGTGTCGATGTTCCGGGACCTCGACCGGGCGGCCGCCGGCCAGGCCGGGACTGCCCCCCACTCGCACCGGGCATCCGGATGCCGATCAACGAGGCCTACGAGCGCGGCTTGAAGATCGCGCTGCAGGTGCTTGGCTTGCCGTGAGCCGTGAGCCGTGAGCCGCAGCCACCGGCCCGGGCAATCAGCCCTTGTGCGGCCGGCCGGTCTTGATCGTGGGCACGGCCAGCAGCGCGGCCCGCAGCATGGCGTCGTTCATTGCGTTCAGCGCCTTCACGCCGGCCCGCAGCAGTTCGCTCTTCTTGGCTGGCTGGCCGAGCTTGGCGGCGCGCTGCTTGAGTTCGTCGATGAGGGCGTATTCGGCCTTCGGCATCGTGAAGCTGTCGCGCACGAGCTTGGGCTTTTCCCTGGCCGGTGTCTTCGCGGTTGCCGCTGCCGTGGGCACAGTGCGAGGCGCCTTGGCCTTGGGAAGTTTGGCGGCCTTGCGGGCCGCTTTCACCACGGCCTTCTTCTTCGCGGCCACGGCCACGGCCACGGCCTGACCGACCACCGCAGGCGCCACCGCCACCGCCGCTGCGGCCTGGGCCGACGGCTTCTTCACGGCAGGCTTGCGAACCGCCGCCTTGGGGGCCGGCTTCGGGGCCGTTTTGACTGCAGTTTCCGTCGTCACCTCGGCGGCCGCCTTGTCGGCTGGCCTGGCCGTCGCGTTGATCGCCTTTGCAGCAGCGGCAGGGGTCGACATGGGGGTCGACGCAACGGCCGTGGCAGCAGCTGCCGCGACAGGCTCGGGTGGCGCAATGGGGGTAGCGGAATTTGACATGGTCGCGTCCTTTGACGGAGTTAACGGTATAAATAGTATATACCGTTCATTTCCGTGTCAGTTGAATCCGCGCCTGCGCCCGGGCGCCGCTCCGTCACCTCCTGGCCATCAGTGCCGTGCTTCGCGTGCGCTTGGCCGCAGCCACAGCGGCGGTTGCTGGCCGTCCAGGCGGCCGAGCACGAGCGCGTTCAGGCCACGCGTGCTGGCACCGTCGGCCAGTCCCTGGCCGAGCACCACCGTTGCCGTGCCCACGCCATTGCGTTGCACGGCGGCCTCGGTGATCACGGCCTGCAAGGCACCCACGCTGGCCGTTTCCAGGGCGCGCTGCTGCACGTCTGCCAACAGGCCACGCGTCGTGGTGATCCAGGCGACATGCGCGCCTTCGACCACGCACACCTGCCCCTGTTCGGCCTGGTTCAGCGCACCCACGCAGCGCTTGGCAGCGAGAAAGGCGTGGTACCACCAGGGCACCACCGATTGCACCCGCACGCCATGGCGGCTGGCATCCCGGTTCATCACGTTCAGGTCGATGCCCGCCAGCGCACAAACGCCGCGCGCGGCATCGTTCTTCCAGGTCGCCAACGCCCAGGCCGCCGCAACCCGGCCGTGGCGGTCGATGAACTCCTGGCGGGCGCGTGACCGCAGCGCCGCTTCATCGTCGTGTGCTGCAGCGTGAGGGCGGTCCGGGCTGCGGGTGAGTTGGGCCGCCACCCAAAGGCGCACGTCGCAGCCCGGATGCGTCTCGCACCAGGCTTGCACGCTGGCGGGGCGCGTGGCTGCGGCATGCGCGTCGTCGGGCGCCCAGGCCCACACACCTTCTGCATCGGCGAGCAAGGCGTGCACGGGGCTGCGCAAGCCCAGGCCGTAGCGCGGGCAAGGGCGGCTGCCAGGCGCCGCCCCGTTCGGCGAGCGGCGCAGTGGGCGTGCCTGCGAGCGCAGTGTCGAAGCGCAGGGCTTTGGAAAGGGGCAGCAGTGCGCGCCCGGTCAACGAAAAGGAAAACGGTGCAAATCCTCGGGTCTTGCCGTGCAGCGCGGCCGTCTCTTCGATGCGATCGCGTCGGTGCGATCCAGAGTTGCGGGCGTGCCGGCGATTTGAGACCAAGGCTATCGGCGCGATGTGACCCGCCGCTCCGCGCTGCCACCGGAGTTCGATAGTCCGATGAGACCAAACGTCTGCCGATGGCAGGCCGTAGTCCGTTCGGCCTATTGATTCGGCCCAAAGAAATAGGAACTTTTAGGTGAACGTAAGCTCCAAGATGGATGGACAAA
>CANJKD010000423.1 GCA_947474415.1 Burkholderiales bacterium
AGAAAGACCGCATGGGCCTGCACGCCGGGCGCCCAGGTCTGGCGCAGAAAGCTGCGCGAGTTGAAGCCGGTCCAGGTCTTGCGGCCGGCGTAGCCCTGTTCGATCAGCCCGGCGGCCTTCACCAGCGTAGCAAGCTCGCTGTCGGCAGAACCGACCGCCGGGTAGCTCTCAGGCAGCGGGGTCTGGTCGGCCAGGTTGCGGGCTTCGAAGAACAGCTCGGCACTCTGGCGCACCGGGGCCTGCACCAGCGTCGAAAACAGTGTGAATAAGACCAGCGGGAAAGCGAACACCGCCACGCCGACCAGGGCATTGCGCATGAAATTCCGGCTCGCCTGCGCGGCGTGCTCGCTCGCCTCCAGGGCGCGCTGGCGCTGCCGCTCGGCCACCTGCCGGGCCTGCGACCGGCTCAGGAATTCGTCAATCTGCGGCTCGTAGCGGGCCAGCCGGAGGCCATCGCGGTCGAGCAACAGCACCCGGAACCAGGCCGCGCGCTCCACCGGTTCGGCGAACACGCGTGGCAGCCGGGCGTCTTGCAGCCGCAGCAGGTCAGACGCTTCGAGCAGCCGCTGGTCTGGCGCGGACGCGGCCGACGCCCATTCCGCGCAGCGCCGCAGCACGGCCACGAACTCTTCGAAGCGCTCGGCTTCTTTGTCGATCAACAGCCGGAAGTGCGACCAGCCGCGGATGAAGGATTCGTGCGACACCTTGAGCGTGACGCGCTTCGGGTTCTCGTCGTCCCAGAACAGGTAATCGACCGAGCCGACGTAGCCGAACTGGCCGCTGCGGCCATGCTGCGGGTCTTCGATCAGCGCCCACAGCGCGGTGCGCGTGCTCGATACGGCGGCCTCGCCGCCAGCTTCGCCATCCCCGTCGCCGAACAGGTGCGGGTCGTCCACATCCACGCGCTGCTGCGTGTACATGCCGGTGTCCGGGTCTTTGAAGGCGAGCTGCTTCAGCAGCGCTTCCAGGCACTTCCGCTGCGCCGGGCTGCGTTTCCGGTAGATGGCCTCGGCCCAGTTTTCGAGGCTGGCGCGCAGCACGTTGAGCTTGTCGTCCGCGCGCTCATCGGCCGCTGCGTCGCCCTCGTTGGCGGCCAGCACCGCGCGCCACAGGTCGGCCGCCGAAATGGTGGCGGGCACGCCACCCTCGCCCACGTTCTCGCGCCGGCAGGCCATCTCCCAGACGCGCGCCAGCAGGTGCTGCAGCAGCGGCAAGTGGTCGGGGTCATGGGTGATCGACTTCACGTCGCGCAGCAGGCGCTCCAGCACCGCCGCGTCGAACACGACTTCGGCCGGCAGCGCGGCAGGGCCAGCCGACTTCTTGCGCTGCTGCATGCGCAGGAAGCGCTGCGCGGGCGCGACGATGGCCTCGCGCAGTTCGTCTTCGTCGAGCCGGCGCACGAGGTAGGAAGACTTGTTGATCGCATCCGGCAATTCGAGGTAGCTGGCGCAGTCGTTCAGGTGCTCGCTGCGCATCGTCAGCACCACGTAGCAACGCGGGTGTGGGTTGAAGAAGTGGTCGATCACGCGCTCGACCATCAGGCGCGCGTCGTCGTTGCCCTTGTTGGTGGGGTGGAACAGCTCCTCGAACTGGTCGATCACGAACAGCAGCCGCGCCTCTTTCGGGTCGGGGCCGGGCGGCACGGCCAGGTCTTCGGCATAGGTGTCGACGAGCCGCGCGAAGCCAGTGTCTTGCCGGAACAGGGCGGCGATGGCGTCGACACGCTCGGCCTCGGCCGCTTCCGAACCCAGCGGCTTCAACAGCTGCGCGAACTTCCAGGCCAGCCGCGTGATCGGGGTGTAGCGCGGCGCGGCAGGGTGGGCCGCATCGGTGCCGGTGCCGGCCTTGGTGCCTGAATTCGTGCCCGGCGTGCAGACCATCGGGATCCAGAAATCGCCCGCGCCGGGGATGCCGAAGCTGCGCAACTCGGGCACCACGCCGGCATGGATCAGCGATGACTTGCCCGAGCCCGAACCGCCGATGACGGCAACGAAGCGGGTGTCCCGCAAGTGCTCGATGACCTCGTGAACCTGGCGCGCACGGCCGAACAGCAGCGACGATTCGTGGTCGAGGAAGGGCCGCAGGCCGGGGTAGGGCTCCGCTGGCAGGCGGAATTCGGGCAGGTCGTTCATGCGGCTCTTTCGTTCATGGACCGGCGATGCGCTTCGTCTGGCCTCGCACGGCCGTCCGTAGAGGCCCGGCCCCGTCGGTAGGGCCACGCCGAAGGCGTGCAGCGGGTCTCATCAGTGCCCCGGCAGTGCGACTGGCGCCGCACCCGCACGCTTCTTGCTGGAGCGTTCGAGAATCTTCTGCAGGAACGCATCGAGCTCGGAGGTGTCGTCGGGCGAGACATCGATGTCCTGGTCCACGGCCGCGTTGAAGCGCAGCACATCCCAGGCCCAAGACACGATGGGCTGCTTCGGGTCGGGCTGTGGCGGCATCAGGTAGGCCACGATGCACGGTGCCACGTCGCGCCCGCGCAGCCGGTTCTCGACCTTGTCGATCTGCGAGCGCAGCGAACGCGGCTCCTTCTTGCCCCAGAACAGCACCACGCCATCGGCATCGTCGAGCGGCGGATGGCGGTCGATCTCGTCGATCGGCAAACCACGCGGGCGCACGAACAGCGGCGGAGCGATCTGCTGGCCCGCCACCAGCTTGTCCCACTTCTTTTTGATCTGCTCGCCGAGCGGCTTCCACAGCAGCCGCTCGTTCTGGTTGCTTTCGATGTAGATGCGCACGGCCTGGGTGTCGGTGTCGTTGGTGTCGTTGGTGTCGTGGGTGTCGTGGGTGTCACCAGGCACTGCGGGTGGCGGCACTTCCTCAACCAGGCGCGCGACCAGCGCCGACGACGACAGCGCCTTGGCGCCCAAGCCCGCGATGAAGCCAGCCTGCTCGGCCACGGCGGGTTGCGCTGCCGGAACGTCGCGCATATCGAGCCACACCAGCGCATCAGGCCGCTTGCCGCGCTTGAGCCATTCCCTGCTTTGCACGGCAAGGTGGCCACCGGGTTCGTAAGGCAGCAGCGGCTGCGCGTCGTTGAAGGGCAGCACCAGCAAGGAGGCGGCATCGAATTCGGGGAAGCCGCCGAACAGCGCATCGCGGCCGAGCAGTTCGACCTGCTGGCCGGCGCCGGCGAGCCGGGCACGCAACGCGGCCACGCTGTCGGCCAGTTCAGGCGCGGCCACGCCGAGCAGCACCCCACCTGGCGATCTGGTGGGCAGCGCGGCCGGCGGCCAGACCGGCCGCGCCGGCAACGCCGCCAGTCCGGCCACGGCTTCGGGCCGCACCGCAGTGGTGTTCGCACTGCGCGTGATCTTGGCCGCGAGGTCGGACACGAGCTGGTCGAACGGTTTGAGGAATTCGTTCGACAGCACGCCCTTGCCGTCTTCCATGCCTTGGTAGATGTTGACCGGTTCGTCGCGCCGGCCCTGCTGGTAGAACTGCAGCCAGACCTGGTCTTCGTTCGGGCACA
>CANJKD010000424.1 GCA_947474415.1 Burkholderiales bacterium
CCCAAGCTCGACCTGAACCTCCTGCGCTGGGGCATCGCCATGCTGCGCAACTGCACCAGCGCGCGCTATGAGGTCAACAAGGGCCGCATGGTGCGGCTGGCCGAGTACAGCCGCGATTGCCTGAAGGAATTGCGCGCCGAAACCGGCATCGCGTATGACCAGCGCATGCTGGGCACGATGCAACTGTTTCGCAACCAGGCGCAACTTGACGGCACCGCGGCCGACATCGCCATTCTCAGGCGCTACGGCGTGGGCTTCGAGTTGCTCGACCGCGCTGGCTGCATTCGCCACGAGCCGGCGCTGGCCACGGTGCAGCAGAAGTTCGTCGGCGGCCTGCAGCTGCCTGGTGACGAAACCGGCGACTGTTTCAAGTTCACCCAGAACCTCGCCTCACTGGCCGCGCAACGCGGCGTGCAGTTCCGCTACGGCACGAAGATCGAGCGCTTGCAGACGTCACGCGCTCGGTCACCCAAGCAGATCGACGGCGTGGTCACCGACGCCGGCACGTTGAAGGCCGATGCCTACCTCGTCGCGCTCGGCAGCTACTCGCCGCTGCTGCTGAAGGGTGTGGGCATCCGCATCCCGGTGTACCCGGTGAAGGGCTACTCGATCACGCTGCCCATCACCGATGCAGCCGGCGCCCCCGAGTCCACCGTGATGGACGAGACCCACAAGGTGGCCGTGACCCGCCTCGGTGACCGCATTCGCGTCGGTGGCACGGCCGAGCTGGCGGGCTACACGCTGAAGCTCCACGACGCGCGTCGCCAGACGCTGGCGCATGTGGTCACCGACCTGTTCCCGCGTGGCGGCGATGTGTCGCGCGCCGAGTTCTGGTGCGGTCTGCGCCCGATGACGCCCGACGGCACACCGGTGCTCGGCGCAACGCGCCTGCCAAACCTGTACCTCGCCACCGGCCACGGCACGCTCGGCTGGACCATGGCAGCCGGCACCGGCCGGGTCATCGCCGACGTGATCGGCGGGCGCGCACCCGGCATTGCGATGGACGGGCTCACGATCGAGCGCTACCCGAACGCCTACGCCTGAGCGTGTGAAAGTCTTTTGTTCATGCACGCTGATCACACCAAAAAATACCTGGTCTTCGTTGTGAATGCTCGCCAGAGCCAGAGCCAGAGCCAGAGCCAGACCTGTTGCTGTGGCTGTGCTTTGTGCCCAGATCAGCCGCCTTTTGGCGCGGCGCTCGGACACGCCCGAACAGCTCTCACGCTCTGAGCCACCCTCAGGGCAGCGCTGCCGGCGCTGGCGTCGAAGTGGCCTTCGCTGCCGGCGCTGCGCCGGGCCGGAAAAGTGCGGTGCGGTGCGCCTGTGTCCGGCGTCCGCGGGTCGGCGGCGACACGGTCTTCACCCGACTCCGCGGTGACAGACCCGACCCCCTGAGCGGGGGGTCAGAAACGCAGCGTGCGCCCGCCAGATTTAACGCTTGCCCAACGATGCTGCGAGTACGGGCTGCGTTGTGGCTTGGGCGCACTCGGCGCATGAAGGTCGCCCAGCCCTTCATTCCACGCCGATCGCCATTGCCTCTCCGGAGCCATCGCATGACAACCACCCGCAAGCCGTTCAAGCAGTCCGCGCTGGCCATCGCCGCCACGCTCGTCGCAGGCGTCGCGCCGACCCAGGAAGCGCTGGCTGCCAGCTGCACCTGGAACCCCGCCAGAGGCAACTGGGGCGCGGCGGGTGACTGGTCGTGCGGGGCGGTGCCCACCGGCCCGGCGACCGGGTGATGGAAGCGCGCCAGCGGCTGGCAGTGCTGCACAAGCGCGTTGCCGATGCCGACGGCACCGGTGCGATGCGCTTCACCATGCTGGTGATGATTCGCGAGTACCTGCGCGAGCAGCTGACCGATACCGATGCGCGGCTGCGGCGCGGCTTCGCTACAGTGGCCCGCAAGGAGACGCGGATGCCAACAAAAACGATCCATGCAACGATGGCCTGCACCATCGTCGATGTGCTGGTGAGCGCCGGTGACTCCGTACGTGCTGGCCAGCCCTTGCTGATCGTCGAGGCCATGAAGATGGAGCACGAGATTCGCGCCGAGGCCGATGGCACTGTGTTGCAGGTCGCGGCCTGGGCTGGTGAGGCGGTCAGCGAAGGCGACCTGCTGTTGCGACTCGGCGTGGGAGAACCGGCCGCCGCATCCACCCGGCCAAGCCAAACACCTGCCGAGGCACTTGCCCAAACACCCACGCTGGCCAACGTACGTGCCGACCTGCAGGAACTGCGCGACCGCCACGCCCTCACGCTCGACGCCGCGCGCCCCGAAACCGTTGCCAAGCGCCATGCGCTGGGCCTGCGCACGGCGCGCGAGAACGTCGGCGACTTGTGCGACTCCGGCAGCTTTATCGAATACGGCGCACTCGCGTTCGCCGCGCAGCGCAGCCGCGGCAGCCTTGACGACTTGCTGAAGAACACGCCGGCCGACGGCATGGTGACCGGCATCGGCAGCATCAACGGAACGCTGTTCGGTGCCGACGCCTCGCGCTGCGTCGTGATGGCCTATGACGCCACCGTGCTGGCCGGCACGCAGGGCATGCGCAACCATGCCAAGACTGACCGCCTGCTCGGCATCGCGCTGCAGCAGAAGCTGCCGGTGGTGCTGTTCGCCGAGGGTGGCGGCGGCCGGCCGGGTGATGTCGACATGCCCATCGTGGCCGGCCTGCATGTCACCAGCTTTGCGAGCTACGCACGGCTCAGCGGCCAGGTGCCGGTGGTCGGCATCGTGGCCGGCCGTTGCTTTGCCGGCAACGCCGCGCTGCTCGGCTGCAGCGACGTGATCATCGCGACGCAGGGCAGCAATATCGGCATGGGTGGCCCGGTGATGGTCGAGGGGGGTGGCCTCGGCGTGTTCAAGCCCGAGCAGATCGGGCCCAGCGACGTGCAGGCTGCGAACGGCGTCATCGACCTGCTGGTCGAGGACGAAGCGGCAGCCGTGGCGGCTGCGCGCCAGTACCTGTCGTACTTTCAAGGCAGCACCGCCGACTGGGCCGAGGCCGACCCCGCCTTGCTGCGCAGCGCGCTGCCCGAGAACCGCGTGCGCGTCTATGACATGCGTGTGGTGATGCAAGGCGTGGCCGACACCGGTTCGCTGCTGGCGCTGCGGGCCGGCTTCGGTGCCGGCATCTTCACCGCGCTGGCGCGCATCGAGGGCCGGCCCGTCGGGCTGATCGCCAGCAACCCGGCGCACCTGGGCGGCGCGATCGACGCCGACGCTGCTGACAAGGCCGCGCGCTTCATGCAGTTGTGCAATGCGCATGGCCTGCCGCTGGTGTCCTTGGTCGATACACCCGGCTTCATGGTCGGGCCCGAGATCGAAACGCAGGCGCAGGTGCGGCATGTGAGCCGCATGTTCGTTGCCGCGGCGCACCTGCGCGTGCCGTTCTTCGCGGTCGTGCTGCGCAAGGGCTACGGCCTGGGCGCGATGGCGATGACCGGCGGCGGCTTTCACGCGCCCG
>CANJKD010000425.1 GCA_947474415.1 Burkholderiales bacterium
CCGCGCGCCTACGCCATCATCGGCCAGGGCACGATCAGCCGCATCATCGAGAGCAAGCCCGAAGAGTTGCGCCTGTTCCTGGAAGAGGCGGCGGGCGTGTCGAAATACAAGGAACGCCGCCGCGAGACCGAGAACCGGCTCAAGGACACGCGCGAGAACCTGACCCGCGTCGAAGACATCCTGCGCGAGCTGAACAGCAACCTCGACAAGCTGGAGAAGCAGGCCGAGGTGGCCAGCCAGTACCGCGCGCTGCAAAGTTCGGGCGAACTGAAGCTGCATCAACTCTGGTTCCTGAAGCACCGTGATGCCGCAAGCGTTGAAGCAAACGTCAAGAAGAGTGTGCTGGAAGCGACGAACGCGCTCGAAGTGAGCCGGTTGGAGGAGCGCATCCGCTATGTGGTCGAAGGGCGGGCGCGGGTCGAGCAGCGGCTGGTCGAGCTGAAAGCTCAGAACGCGCAGTGGTCGCAGCGCCAGACCGGCGCGCAAGACGAGCTGGAACAGATCGAGGCGCAGATCGCCAGCGCCGACGAACAGGGCGAGGTGCTGGCCGCGCAGGCCGAAGACCAGGCCGGGAATCTGCCCAGCGTCGAAGACGCGGTGCGCAGCGCACAGAACACCGCCAACCAGCAACGCGCCCAGGTGGCGGCGGTGCAGCAGCAGATCCAGGTGCTCGCCGCCGAGAGCCGCAACATCGACGACCAGCGCCGCCAGTTCAACACCCGCCGCGACAAGCTCGGCAGCGAACGCCAGCAACTTGCCGCGCCCGACCTCGACCGTCTGGCTGAACTGAAGCAGCAGCACGCCGCCGGTGAAGAAGCACAAGGCATCGCCGACGCGCGCCTGCACGAGTTGAGCGAGCAGGTGCCGGCGCTCGACGAAGCGCGCCGTGCCCGGCAGATCAGCGTCAATGCCGAAGGTGGCAAACAGGCCGACCTGAGCGCACGCCTCGATGCGCTGCGCGCACTGCAAGAGAAGCTGCAGACCGAAGGCAGGCTCAAGCCCTGGCTGGCGAAGCACGGGCTCGACGGCCTGCAAGGCCTGTGGACGAAGATTCACATCGAGCCCGGCTGGGAAACGGCGCTCGAAGCGGCACTGCGCGAACGCATGGGCGCGCTCGAAGTGGGCCGGCTGGAAACGGTGCGTGCCTTCGCCGGCGACGCGCCGCCCGCCAAGCTGGCGTTCTACACACGCGGGGTACCGCTGCCGCCAGCGGCGATCCCGAACAAGCATCAAACGCTGGTCAAACTCAGCGACCTGCTGCGCCTGAATGACGCCGGCCTGAAGGCTTTGCTGAACGACTGGCTCGAAGGCGTGTACACGGCGCCCACCCTAGCCGACGCACTGGCCGCGCGCGGCAAGCTGACGCACGGTGAGGTCATCACGACGAGCGACGGCCACGCGGTGAGCCAGCACGCCGTGAGCTTCTACGCGCCGGATACCGAACAGGCCGGCATGCTGGCGCGCGCGCAGGAGATCGAGAACCTGGAGCGCCAGTTGCGCGCCCAGGTGCTCCTCAACGATGAAGCGCGCGGCGGGCTGGTGCGGGCCGAGGCGGCCTACACCGATGCGTCGCAACGGCTGATGGTGGCGCGCCGCGAGGCGGGCGAAATCCAGTCCCGAGCGCATCAGTTGCAGGTCGAGTGGCTGCGCCTGTCGCAACTCACCGAGGCCACCGGCACGCGCCGCGCCCAGCTCGACGAAGAGTTGGCCGAGATCGATGCCCGGCTCGAAGAGCTGGCCGAGCGCAGCGCCACCGGCGAGGCGCGGTTCGAAGAGCTGGACATGCAGCTCGCCACCACCCAGGAACGCCATGCCGAGCTCGATGATGCGGTGATTGCCGCCGAGCGCAAGCTGGCCGAGGCGCGCGAGCAGTTGCGCGCCCTGGAGCGTGAGGCGCAGGAAGCGCAGTTCGCGTCGCGCTCGCTGGCGGCGCGGCGCGCCGAGCTGCAGCGCGGCATCGAGACGGCGGCGCAGCAGCTTGCCGGCAACGAACAGTCGCTGGTGCAACTGCAGGAAGAACTGGTGCGCCTGACAGACGCGGCCGCGCAAGCCGGGCTGCAGACCGCGCTGGCGTTGCGGCTGGAGCGAGAGGCCGCGCTCGGTGCCAGGCGCAGCGAATACGACGACCTGACGCTGCGACTGCGCCGTGCCGACGAAAAGCGCCTGCAGCACGAGCAAAGCCTGCAGCCGCTGCGCGACCGCATCGTCAGGCTGCAGCTCGAAGAGCAGGCCGCGCAACTCGGCGGTGCGCAGTACCTCGATCAGCTGGTGGCCGCGAATGTCGACTTCGAAGCACTCGCCGCGGGCATCGCGCAGAGCGGCGTCCGGCTGGCCGGCCTGCAGGGCGACATCGACCGCATCAACCGCGAGATCAACGCGCTCGGTGCAGTCAACCTGGCCGCGCTCGATGAGTTGACGGCGTCGCGCGAGCGCAAGACCTTCCTCGACGCACAGAACGCTGACCTGATCGAGGCGATGACGACGCTAGAAGGCGCGATCCACAAGATCGACCTCGAAACGCGCGACCTGCTGTCCAGCACCTTCGATCAGGTCAACACGCATTTCGGGCGCATGTTCCCCGAGCTGTTCGGCGGCGGCAACGCCAGGCTGGTGATGACGGGCGACGAAATCCTCGATGCCGGCGTGCAGGTGATGGCGCAACCGCCAGGCAAGAAGAACAGCACGATCCACCTGCTGTCGGGCGGCGAGAAGGCGCTCACCGCCATCGCGCTGGTGTTCGCGATCTTCCAGCTCAACCCGGCGCCGTTCTGCCTGCTCGACGAAGTGGACGCGCCTCTCGATGACGCCAACACCGAGCGCTATGCCAAGCTCGTGAAGCAGATGGCGCTTGGCACCCAGTTCCTGTTCATCAGCCACAACAAGATCGCGATGGAAATGGCCGAGCAACTCATCGGCGTCACGATGCAGGAGCAAGGCGTTTCGCGCATCGTTACCGTCGACATGCAAGGCGCGGTCAGCCTGGCCGAAGCGGCTTGATCCCTTGCCAGTTCAATTCAAGAGCCAACTCACGCACCGCAGAGACGCGGAGAACGCAGAGTGGCGCAGAGTAGAGAAGGAAAGTGTTTTGTCTTCTCTGCGATTCCTCTGCGTTCTCTGCGCCTCTGCGGTGGTGAGTTGTCTTTCAATACCATTGATTCCTCAGATCGAAATGTCCACCGGGCCTCATTGATGAGCACCTTGACGATCGCATTGGCTTCTCTTGGCGGCGTGGTGCTTGCCGGCGTGGTGGCGCATGGCGCGTGGCAAGCCCGCAAGGCCGGGCCGAAACGGGCCACACCAGCGCCGGAACGCAACGAACCACGCGAGCCGGTGATGGACCCGATGGGCCCGGCGAGCGCGGCGGCCGCTGCCGCCGAAGCATCTGCCGACCTGCCCGAGCGCCGCGCCAACCGGCGCATCGTGAACCGGCTCGATGCCTTGATCGACGCCATTGCCGCCGTGC
>CANJKD010000426.1 GCA_947474415.1 Burkholderiales bacterium
AAGATGCCTCGATTTTCCAGGACGGGCTTCCAAATGAACAAGGACGTCGCAGAGAGGAGCATCTACCGGGTGGCTGCAGCCAAGCAGATCCCGGCGCTCAATGCTGGCGGCAGCTGGCAGTTTTCGCGTTCAGACATCGATATCTGGCTCAAACAGCAGTCCATGGAAGCGATCAAGTCGACTAAGAAAGACAGCGGAGAACCCACATGACCGCCACCAGCCTTCCGGCCATCTTGAAAACTCGCATGCTCGTCGCCTACCTCGGAGAGCGAGCGCAACATGCGTGGTGGCCTACCGCGTTCTATGAGGCCTCGGGTCGGCTGTTTCTGGAACCCGTCTTCTCCAAGACCTCGCGGCTTGCTCAGTACCACGGTGTCCTTGAGGCAGCACGTCGACTCCACGATGAACACCTCAGCGTTGGTAGCTACCACCTGTTTCGCCTACCTGAGGAGGTCGAACAGGATCTCCACAACCTGGTCCAGCGTCCCGAAGCAGATGAGTTCGCCCTCCAGGAGATGCACAGCAAGGAAGCGGCATTGAGCAGCCTGAAGGATTTGGCGGGTGCGGTTGCGGTGAAGAGCGTGGGCCCTACCTCGATCGGAAGCATCAGGGACCTCAATTTGCCCAACACCGTGAAGGCGATCGCTGCGGCCTACCTCGCGGCGTTCAGCCAGGATGTCAAGACGTACCCGTATCTGGTAGCTTGACCGTGACCGATAGCAACCCCTATACGACGCAATTGCAGGCAGGACTTGGGCTCGTCAACGAGACCAAGACTCTCCTGGAACTGTGGTCGCCCGGGATGTCGGCGAATCAGCTGCACCAGATCGCGTTGGAGTCGGGCCGCTTCCCAAACGTCACAGCACGTCGGTTGCGCAACATCGTGGTTGAGTGCTTCGCTCCGCGCTACCTGATGGCTGGAGGCAGGCCAGCCATGCATCTAAAACGCCTGGCGCCAGCGATCTCCACTACTGATCTGACTCAGCTTTTTCTGGTTTTCACGTGCCGCGCCAATCCCATCCTTAGCGACTTCGTGCGCCAGCTCTACTGGGGTCGGTACGCCGGTGGATACACACAAATCACCAACGACGATGCACGCGCCTTCGTTGAGCGTGGCATAGACGATGGGAAGACGGTCAAGCGCTGGTCGGAGACCACGGTGAGACGTATCTCCGCGTATCTGACCGGCTGCTGCGCCGATTACGGAATGCTCGAACGCGGATCGCGGTCCAGCCGCCGCATCCTCCCATTCCGCATTTCTGCTTCGGTGGCTGCGTACCTCGCCTACGAAGTTCACTTCGCGGGTGTCGGCGACAACGCACTGCTCACGCACGAGGACTGGCAGCTGTTCGGTCTAGCGCGCGAGGACGTGCTGGAGGAAATCAAACGACTCTCGCTGAAAGGGCTGCTCATCGTCCAGGCCGCTGGCGATGTGATCCGCATCAGCTGGAAACAACCAGACATGGAGACGCTCTGCGATGTCCTCGCTCAAGGCTGATTTCGACGAATTACGCGAGCGCATTCGGCATGGGCGCGAGCTCGGCCATGCGAGTTTCGAGCCGATCTACTACCTGGTGTTCCCTCCCGCGCAGATCCTGGAGGTCAAACGGCAGACGCCTGCCTGGATGGCTAAGCTTCACCAGGAAGGTTGGGACGTCCATACGTTCTCCATTGCGGAACACCTCTGGGCCTTGCTGAAGGGCGATCCGTTCTGGTCGATCTGGGTGGAGCAAGACAAGGCCTCGCCGCTGGACTGGCCACGCACCAATAAAGCATTAGCCGACATCCTGACCGCCGACAATGGACTTCTGAAGCGGCTAGAAGCGGCGTTTGATCCGCTTGAGGGTCAACAGAACGCCCTGCTGCTAGTCACGGATCTGGAGGCCCTGCACCCATTCATGCGGATCGGCGCCATCGAAAGCCAGCTCCAGGGCAAGTTTCATGTGCCAACGATCTTCCTCTACCCCGGCGTGCGAACCGGCAAGACGAGGCTCAAGTTCCTCGGCTTCTACCCAGAAGACGGCAACTACCGCTCTGTGCACGTTGGCGGCTGAACAGATTAAGAACGCAGGGATCCACCTATGACTATTCGCTCACTCTTCGACCCCAGCAAGGACATCTACCGGACCATCGAGAAGGTCATCACCTACGGCGCCTCGCAAGAAGGCCGTCTGAAGGATGAGATCTCTGAGTACGTGGTCACGGAGAGCATTGAGGAGCAGTTCCGCAAGCTTCTCGACCGCATGCAACTAGCGATGGAGTCAGGTGGTGAAAATGAGATCGGCGTCTGGGTGTCGGGCTTCTATGGCTCCGGTAAGAGCTCGTTCACCAAGTACCTGGGCTTGGCCTTCGATGATCAGCGCGCGATCGACGGCACCCCCTTCATCAAGTACCTTCAGGATCGCCTGCACAAGCCGCAGACCAAGGCGCTACTGAGCACCGTTGCGCAACGCTTCCCTGCCGCCGTGGTCATGCTCGACCTGGCCAGCGAAATGCTCGCCGGCGCCACGATGGCGGACGTAACGACCGTTCTCTACTTCAAGGTGCTTAAGTGGGCAGGCTACTCAGACAACCTCGTGGTCGCCGACTTCGAACGGAACTTGGAGCGCGACGGCCGAATGGCTGAACTGAATACTCGAATCACTGCCCAGTATCCCGGTAAGACATGGTCAGATGTCCATAACAGCCCTCTGTTGGTTTCGGCCTTGCTTCCCAAGATCGCTCACGATTTCTACCCCGATCTCTTCACGACGCCCACAGAGTTCACCGCCGAGATGAAGGGCTGGACCAAGTCTCAGGATCAGCAGGTTCAGGAGATGATTGATATCGTCCGCGAGAAGAGCGGCAAGCAGAACATCATCTTCATCGTCGACGAAGTCGGCCAGTACGTCGCCTCGCGAGACAACCTGATCCTCAACCTCGACGGTCTGGCCAAAAACCTAAAACGCCTGGGCGAAGGCAAGGCATGGATCATCTCCACGGCGCAGCAAACGCTCACTGAGGATGATCCGCGCGCAAGTTTGAATTCCCCTCAGCTGTTCAAGCTCAAGGACCGATTCCCTATCCAGATCGACCTTGAGTCGAGCGACATCAAGGAAATCTGCTACCGGCGTCTGCTGGGTAAGTCGCCAGCTGGGGAAACGGAACTCGGCAAGCTGTTCGACGCCCATGGCCAAGCGCTGCGTCATAACACCAAGCTGCAAGACGCTAAGTATTACGACGCCGACTTCAGCAAGGCGAGCTTCACGAATCTCTACCCGTTCCTGCCGGCGCACTTCGACATCCTTCTGCACCTGCTGGGCGCCCTGGCGAAGTCCACGGGGGGTATCGGTCTTCGCTCCGCGATCAAGGTCATTCAGGACGTTCTGAAAGGCGAAGGCAGCTCAAAAGGCATGGCTGACCAGCCGGTGGGCTGGCTAGCGACCACTGTCACACTTTATGACGAACTCGAGAAGGACA
>CANJKD010000427.1 GCA_947474415.1 Burkholderiales bacterium
GAGCAACCGTGCACATGTACAAGCCGCGCTCGACCTGCACGGCCTGAAGCTCGACACGCGCGACCCGTACTTCGGCTACCGGCTGCTCACCGAGGTCGCACACATGCAGCTGAGCAACGTGGAAATGCCCCAGGCGCTGCTCGATCTGGTCGGCCCGATGCTCGGCAAGCATGGAAAGCGTACGGCCGCGCAATGGGTCAAGTTGATGGACGAGACCCAAGCCGAGGCGCAGCTGATGGGCGACGACGGCTTGTCGATCGAAGCTCTTCGGCAGCTGAAGCTGCCGGTGCTTGCGCTGTACGGTGACCATTCCCAGGCGCGCCTGACCGGCAGCGAGTTGCTTGACGTCTGGCCGCATGCCGAGTTCAGGCGGGTTCGGGATGCTGGCCACTTCTTCCCGTCGTCGCGCCCGGCTGACGTGATGGCCGAATGCGAGCGCTTCTGGCAGGGTGATTTTTCGCGTAAGCCAGCTGTTCGCAACGGCGAAGGCACGCGCCGCCACTTCCGCAGCGACCGAGTGTTCAGCGCCGAAGGCGCCTGGCACTTCACGACTCGCGAGCAAAACCGCATGGGGCCGTTCGGTACGCCAGATGAAGCCCACGGCGCACTCGCGGAATACGTGTCGACGCTGGCTTTGCCCGCCTGATCGCCGATGCACACGGCGAACCGGCTCGGCATCTGGCCCGGGATGACGCGACGAGACTTCCGCCTCATCGCTCAGAACGGGTTTGGCGACGGCAACAAGGCCTATGCCCACTCGATGGCCTGGTTCAACGGCCATCTCTATGTGGCCACCACCCGTGGCAACTTTCCGTTCATGAAGGCACGCCTGCCGATCGGCATGGATGTCTGGCCGGTGGAATGCCCGGAGAACCCTTTCGATCTCGACATGCGTGCCGAGATCTGGCGCTACGACCCGGTGGCCGGTACCTGGGAGCGCGTCTTCAAGTCGCCGATGATCATCGGCAGCCACGGCAAGCCGATTCCGCGCGAGTTGGGCCTGCGTGGCATGCTGGTCTATTCCGGCCGGGGCGTCGAGCCGCCAGCGCTGTTCGTGAGTACATGGTCGCCTGCCCGGGGGCCGGGGCCTAACCTGCTGCGCTCCGAGGACGGCCGCACCTTCGAGCCGACCTGCGAGCCGGGTTTGACCGGGCTGCCGGTCACGACCATCCGAACCGTGTGCGAGTTCAAAGGCCGCTTGTTCACGACGCCCGCAGGTTCACGCGGCGGCAACCCGAATGTGTCCGCCCACTCGGTCGTGTACGAGAGCACCGATCCTTCGCACGGTGGCTGGGAACCGATCAGCGATTTCGGCTTTGGCGACGCCGGCAACAAGACCGTGTTCGAGATGTGCGGCTTCGGTGACCACCTCTACGTCGGCACCTTCAACCAGGAGGGCTACCAGGTCTGGCGCAGTACGGTCGAGGGTGACAAGCCTTACCGCTGGGAACGCATGCTGGAGCGCGGCGCCTACCGCGGCAAGTTCAACCAGTGCGTGCTGAGCATGATGCCCTTCAAGGGGGCGCTCTACATCGGCAGCGGCATCCAGGGCGGTGGCATCGACACCCAGAACAAGGTTGGCCCGGCGCCGCCGGAACTCGTGCGCCTGTGGCCCGACGGCCGTTGGGACTTGCTCGTGGGCGATGCACGAGACACGCCGACGGGCCGCAAACACCCGCTCTCGGGTTACATGCCGGGCTTCGACAATTTCTTCAACGGATACTTCTGGCGCATGTGCGAACACGATGGGTGGCTCTACGTCAGCACGTTCGAGTGGAGCGGTTTGCTCGGCTACGCCAACCGCCGCAACTGGCCCGAGCCCTTCACGAACGTCATCAACTATGTCGGCCCGCAGTACATCCTCGATCATCATTCGGGCTTCGACCTTTACCGCAGCTTCGATGGCGAGAACTGGGTACCCGTGACAACCAATGGCATGGGGAACCCCTACAACATGGGCCTGCGGACACTGGTGTCCACGCCCCATGGCATGTTCATCGGGACGGCGAATCCGTGGGGGCCCAAGATCATGCCGCTGAACGGTGACCGCTACGTGCCGAACCCCCGTGGCGGCTGTGAAGTGTTTCTGGGCAGCAAGGCACCCGCGGCCTGACGAACTCGAAGCAGATGAGAAAGAGCATGGCAAAGTTCGCATGGCTGGCGGCGCTGGGGCTGCAAGCCCTGCCCCCGGCGTCAGCCGGCACACTTCGCGAGAGATGGCTTGAGCGCATGGCCGCTGGTCGAGGTGACGAGCCGGCTGGCGAAGGCGGTGGTGCGGTCGGGAGCGCGGCTTTCCCACTGCCCCCCGGAGCCAGCGTGGATCGTGATGTCGCCTATGGCGAAGACCCGGCCCAGAAGCTCGATGTCTACCGCCCTGCCCATGCCGAAGGCGCACCCGTCATCTTCATGGTGCACGGTGGTGGCTGGCGGCTCGGCGACAAAGGCATGTCGCGCAGCGTCAAGAACAAGGTCACGCACTGGGTCGGCAAAGGCTATGTGCTCATCTCGGTGAACTACCGGATGCTCCCTGAAGCCCGGCCGATTGAACAAGCCCACGACGTGGCCGAGGCGCTGGCCTTCTCGCAAGGCAAGGCGAAGACATGGGGCGTTGACCCGGCTCGCTTCGTGCTGGTCGGGCATTCTTCCGGCGCTCACCTGGCATCACTGCTGACCGCCGACCCCGAACTGGCGACCCGGTCGGGTGCCAAACCATGGCTCGGCACCGTGTCGCTCGACAGCGCCGCCTTTGACGTCGTCTCCATCATGCGCGCGCAACATTTCGGGCTGTACGACAAGGCCTTTGGCAAGGACCCCGGCTACTGGCACGATGCGTCGCCCTTGCACCTGCTGAACGGCGAGCTGGCCGCGCCGATGATCGCAGTGTGTTCGAGCCGGCGCAGCGATTCATGCACCCAGGCACAGGCCTTCGCAGCGAAGGCGTCGAGCCTTGGCGGGCGCGTGGTGGTCTTGCCCGTCGATCTTTCCCACGGCGACGTGAACGATCAGCTCGGCATTGCCGGCCCGTACACCGCAGGTGTCGAATCCTTCTTGCGCACGTTGGGGTTGCCATAGCCCTTGCAGTTCACCCGGTAGCATTCGCGGACATCTGTTCAACCTTCTTTACTCGGCGGGCCAAGGGGCTCTGTCACCTGCTGTCGATAAACTAGGCCAGAGGCTGGTCCTTCCTGTCGGCCAGTTTGTGCCGTTCAAATCTTTCCCGGTTACCTCCGGGCGGGCGGACACACCCAAGGATCCACATGCCCATGCAAGTTCGCACGTCCTTCGCTTCCTGCATTGTTCTGTCCCTGCTGGCATTGGGCGGGTGCGGCGGCGGCTCTTCAGACAGTGGCGGAACCGGTGTTGGACTGACACTGGCCCAACGCACCCAGGCCGCAAGCACTACGGCACTGAACAACGCCCTGTGCGTGAACATCACGCCGTTTTATTGGGAGA
>CANJKD010000428.1 GCA_947474415.1 Burkholderiales bacterium
GAACGCGTCATCAGGCGCTCAGGCCAGCGCCGGGCCGCCATGGGCCACGAAGAGGCCCACCACGTGGCCCTGTGTGGCCTGGGCTCCCCGCGGGGGAAGACGCCGCAGGCAGCAAAGGGCCGAGATCAATGCGTGTGAACCTTCTCGCCCGCCTTCAGGCGGTAGACCGTGCCGCAGTAAGGGCACTTGCCTTCGCCGCTGGTGGTCACGTCGATGAAGACGCGCGGGTGCGTGCTCCACAACGCCATCTTCGGGTTCGGGCAGACCACCACGCCGGGGCCTTGCAGGTCTTTCGCGGTGACTTCCACGGCAGCAGTGGATGGCGTCGTCATGGTGCGCCCTTCAGACTGCGGTCAGCCATTCGGCGTACTTCGGGTTGCGGCCGTTCACGATGTCGAAGAACGCGCTCTGGATCTTCTCGGTGATCGGCCCGCGCGTGCCCGCGCCGAGTTCGATGCGGTCGAGTTCGCGGATCGGCGTGACCTCGGCGGCGGTGCCGGTGAAGAAGGCCTCATCGCAGATGTAGACCTCGTCGCGCGTGATGCGCTTCTCGACCACCTTCAGCCCGAGGTCGGCGCAGATCGCGAACACCGTGTTGCGGGTGATGCCGTTGAGTGCACCCGCCGACAGGTCAGGCGTGTAGACCACGCCGTTCTTCACGATGAACAGGTTCTCGCCTGCGCCTTCGCTGACGAAGCCGCTCGCATCGAGCAGCATCGCTTCGTCGTAGCCATCGTCGGTGGCTTCCATGTTGGCGAGGATCGAATTCGTGTAGTTGCTGACCGCCTTGGCCTGCGTCATCGTGATGTTGACGTGGTGACGCGTGTAGCTGGAAATCTTCACGCGGATGCCGCGCTTCAGGCCTTCCTCACCAAGGTAGGCGCCCCAGGGCCAAGCTGCGACCATCATGTGGATAGTGTTGCCTTTCGGCGAGACGCCGAGCTTCTCGGAGCCGATCCAGACCAGCGGGCGCAGGTAGCAGCTTTCCAATCTGTTCTCGCGCACCACCGCAAGCTGCGCATCCATCACTTCCTGCGGCGTGAACGGTATCTTCATGCGCAGGATCTTCGCACTGTCAAACAGGCGCTGGGTATGTTCACGCAGGCGGAAGATCGCGGTGCCAGCCGCCGTGTTGTAGGCCCGAACCCCTTCGAAGGCGCCGCAGCCATAGTGCAGCGTGTGGCTGAGCACATGGATCTTGGCATCGCGCCAGTCCACCATCGTGCCGTCCATCCAGATTTTTCCGTCGCGGTCGGCCATTGACATGGCGAATCTCCAAAGGTTTCGTGTCGGGGGTCGATTCTATCGGCGCGAACCGGCGCCGATCGGCGGGGTAACGGCCACGAGGAACGTCACAGCTGCGCCACTCGATGGCAACAAATTCACGCTTGCCCGACCCTTGGGGCTTCTACCCCCGTGAACGGGGTGGCCGAACCGGTGTCGCGGCTGCCGGTCAGCCCAGGACACTGGCGGCAGACAGGTTCGTAGCGCCATTCAACAGGCCCCGCATGCCGGTTGTTTCCCCCAACCCCTTTAAAAGAGGTCGCCATGAAATTGATCCGTACCGTTCTCGGCTCGACCGTCGCCGCTCTTGCGATCACCGCGCTCCCGGCCCAGGCCAGTCGGCCCCCGCCGGAACCAGAGCCCAGCTGTGGCTCCTGGGCCTGTGCCGCAGTTGCGTAAAACGCGAGCACCGGCTTCACGTCCGGCAACAACAGCCTGGCCGACGCGAACCTGCAGGGCTTCGGAACCTTTTCGTATGGTTTCAAGGACAACAACCTGGCCCAGGGCATTTCCGACACACCGGTGTTCGACCTGTACGGCAGCGCCGCGAGCCTGACTCTGGTGTTCAACGAGTCGGTCGTCGGCGAGTTTCTCGTCAGCCTGAAGCTCGGCAACCATGCCGCCTACTACGACTTCGAAGGTGCGGGCATCCATGCCGGCCAGTCACTGACGTTCACCAGCCACCTGACCAGCTACCAAGGGCTCGGCCTGTCGCATGTCAGCGTCTACGCCACCGAAGCGGCGGTTCCCGCCGTGCCGGAGCCCGAGACCTACGCGCTGATGCTGGCCGGCCTGGGCGTCGTTGGCGTCATGGCCCGTCGCCGCGCCAAGCGCGCCTGATCATCGGGATGAGTTGCTCGACCGTGCGCGGTACCGGCGAGGCTTGTGACGCGCACCGGAACTTCGGGCGACGCCGAAGCGACCGGTGCCTTGTCAGCGACCGCGTGCCTGCTGCCCGAAGAAATGGCGGAACACGTCGGGCTCGTTGACCTCGCGCGTCGCCAGGCCGGACAACGCCTCGCGGAACGGCTGGGAAGGGGGCGGCAGGCTGTCGAGCTCGGCCGCCATCGTCGTGTTCCACGGCGAGGCGAAGACCGACGAGGTCTCGAAATCGGGCACGGTGTCAGGTGACGTGCGCGCCAGCGACCCGCGCGGCACGAGGCGGCGCGACAGCGAATCGGCGAACGAAGGCAACTCTTCCCACTCGATGGTTTCGCCGTAGGCGACCGCCCGGTGTGCCGATGCCAGGTACTGTTTGGGTTGCGTGTGGTTCATGGGGCGCTGCTCGTCACTCGATGTAGCCAGCTTATCGGCCACACACGCCGGCCATGAACCGAAAAGCGGCGCTTCAACGCACCAGTTCAAACGCCGCAGCCGTCAAACTTGAACTCCTGCCGCCAATGCGGCGCCCGCTGGCCTCGACGGCACAATGCGGCCATGCCTGAACTGCGCAGCATCGCCCGCGAACCTCAAGCCCTTCAGGCCGTGCCGGCGCGGCCCGCCGGCGCACGCAGCGACCCACAGAAGTTCGCGGTCGATGTGAAGGCCAGCCGCATCGACGGCCAGGGCGCTTTCGCGGCCGAGCCGATACCGGCGCGCCGCAAGATCGGCGAGATCCGCGGCGAATCCATCAGCGTGCGCGAGGCACGCCGCCGCGCCCAGGGTCAGGCGCGCATCATGATCGTTGAGATCACCGAGCGCCGCGCGATCGACGCCTCGCAGTCGGCCGATCCGCTGCGCTTCACGAACCATTCGTGCCAGCCGAACGCCGTGCTGCGCATTCGCCAGGGCCGGGTCGAGTTCTATGCGATGCGCGACGTGGCGCCGGGCGAAGAGCTGACCGTGAACTACGGTGAAACCCACCACGAAGGCCGGCTGCGCTGCCGCTGTGGCGCGCCCGGCTGTGTGGGGCACCTGTAGCCTATGCTGCGCGGTTCCAGTGCAGCCAGCGCCCTGACCTTCACCGGACAACAAGCGGATCATGAAGGTTCGGCCCGCACGGCCGATTCGTGGGCGACATGGTTTTCTGTACGGGCCGTGGCGTTTTCGGGCATTCGCCCACCGATCGGCAACAAATCTCCCGTCTTTGCCCCCCCCCCCCGCGATCAGGGGGGGGGCAAAGGTTGCCTCGAGCAGCCTCGCCGCCGCAAAATCGAGTCAAGTC
>CANJKD010000429.1 GCA_947474415.1 Burkholderiales bacterium
CAGCTTGCGCGAGTTCATGGTAGCCAACGAGTTTCTGGAAGTCGAAACGCCGATGCTGCACCCGATTCCGGGTGGCGCCAACGCCAAGCCTTTCAAGACGCACCACAACGCGCTCGATCAGGAAATGTTTCTGCGCATCGCGCCCGAGCTGTACCTGAAGCGGCTCATCGTCGGCGGTTTCGAGCGCGTGTTCGAGATCAACCGGAGCTTCCGCAACGAGGGCATCTCGGTGCGGCACAACCCCGAGTTCACGATGATGGAGTTCTACGCCGCCTACTGGAACCACCACGACCTGATGAACTTCACCGAAGAGGTGCTGCGCCACGCGGCAAGGGTGGCGACCGGCTCGGCCGCCATCACCTACGCCGGCAAGCCGGTGGCGCTCGACCAGCCGTTCGCGCGCCTCACGGTGCGTGAATCGTTGGTGGCGCACGCCGGCCTGAGCGTGGAGCAGGCCGTCGACGCGGGTGCCCTGCACGCGAAGCTGAAGGCACTCGGCGTCGAGCCGCCGGCGCACTGGACGCTGGCCGAGCTGCAGTTCGGCCTGTTCGAGGCGGCGGTCGAGGAGCATCTCTGGCAGCCGACATTCATCATCGACTATCCCGTCGAAGTGTCGCCACTGGCGCGCGCGTCGGACGCCGACCCGTCCATCACCGAACGCTTCGAGCTGTTCATCACCGGGCGCGAATATGCAAACGGCTTCTCGGAGCTGAACGATGCTGAAGACCAGGCCGCACGCTTCCAGGCGCAAATGGCGAACAAGGAGGCCGGCGACGAAGAGGCGATGTACTACGACGCCGACTTCATCCGCGCGCTCGAATACGGCATGCCGCCGACGGGCGGCTGCGGCATCGGCATCGACCGGCTGATCATGCTGATCACCGACAGCCCGAGCATCCGCGACGTGATCCTGTTCCCGTCGCTGCGAAAGGAATCATGAGCTCGCCTTCACGGCGCCAGGGCGGCTGACATGGCCGGGCGCCTGGGTTCGCTGGCCGAGATTGGCACCGAAGTGTGGGCCGAACTCGGGCGCGCCACTGGCAACAAGAAGCACCCCTGGCGTACGCCGGTGCTGGCGACGGTCTCGGGCGACGCGGCCGATGCGCGCACCGTGGTGCTGCGTGAAGTGGACGCGCGCCAACGGCAACTGCTGATCTACTCCGACGAGCGCGCCGGCAAGGTCACGCAACTCTTGACGCACCCCGACGGCACGCTGGTGATGTGGTCACCGCAACTCGGCTGGCAACTGCGCTGCCGGGTGCGGTTGTCGCTCGACACGTCGGGCCTGTCGGCAACGTCGCGCTGGGCCCGCATCAAGTTGTCGCCCGCCGCGCAAGACTATTTGTCACCGCTGCCACCCGGCACGCCACTGCCGCCTCAGGCTCTGGGCCACAGCGCGCCGGAACGCGAGTACTTCAGTGTGATCAGCGCCGAGGTGACGAGCATCGACTGGCTCGAACTGCACGCCGAAGGGCACAGGCGCGCGAGGTTCGATGGCAACGCCGGCCAGTGGCTGCAGCCGTAAGCAGTGTGGCCTGATCAACGCTGCACGAACACCGGCTTGCGCTTGTTCAGGAAGGCGTCCATGCCTTCCTTCTGATCAACGGTAGCGAACAGCGAATGGAACAGGCGGCGTTCGAACATCACGCCGTCGGCCAGCGTGCCTTCGAAGGCACGGTTCACGCTTTCCTTGGCCATCATCACGCTCATGCCGCTGAGTTCGTTGATGCTTTGCGCGGCGGCCAGCGCCACGCTCATCAGCTCGGCCAGCGGCACCACGCGCGACACCAGGCCGGTGCGCTCGGCCTCGGTCGCGTCCATCATGCGGCCGGTCAGCACCATGTCCATCGCCTTCGCCTTGCCGACCGCGCGCGGCAGGCGCTGCGTTCCACCGGCGCCGGGAATGATGCCGAGCTTGATTTCCGGCTGGCCGAACTTCGCGGTGTCGGCGGCGATGATGAAGTCGCACATCATCGCCAGCTCGCAACCACCGCCGAGGGCGAAGCCGGCCACTGCGGCGATCACCGGTTTGCGGATGCTGCGGATGGTTTCCCAGTTGCGCGTGATGAAGTCGGAGCCGTAGGTATCGGTCAGGTTGAACTTGGCCATCGCGCTGATGTCGGCGCCGGCCGCGAAAGCCTTTTCGCTGCCGGTGATGACGATGCAGCCGATGCCGGCATCGGCATCGAACGCGCGCAAGGCGCTGCCCAGTTCGTCCATCAGCGCGTCGTTCAGGGCATTGAGCTGCTTGGGCCGGTTCAGCGTGATCAAGCCGGTCTTGCGCTCGCCTTCGCCGTGCAGGCTCGTGATGATATTTTCAAAAATCATGGGGGTGATCTCCGTGGAATGGTCGGAACTCTATCGAATGTCTCACTGGCCCAGCTCCGGGCGTTTGGAGATCAACAGGTCGATGAAGGTCTGCGGGTCTTGCTGGATGCGGATACGCACCGGCAAGTAGCGCAGCTGCGGCGCGAACCAGATCTCGATGCTGAGCTCGCCCGGTTTCTGGCCGGCAGCGCGCGGCTTCAGGTGGATGCCGTTCAGCGGGCCGAACGCTGTGGCAAGCAGTTCTTCGCCGGCCACGTCATAGGTCCACACGCCAACCCGGTTCTTCAGCGCGAGCGGGATGTCGACCGTGCCGCCGGCACGCAGCAGGTCGGGCCGGGTGCTGAACACGTAGACGAGTTGCACGAACTGGCTCGCGGTGTCTTGCACGCCGGGCAGGCTGTCGCGCCGCTCGCCGTTGGCGAGGATCACGCTGCCGGGCTCGAACCGGAGCGTGATCCGGCTGCGGTCGCGCATCACGGCCTTGGTGTCCTCGTCGTAGCGGCGCGGCGCCAGACCTTCGGCGGTGATGTCGCCGTCACTCGTCAACTTCCGTGTGATCAGCGGCGCGAAACTCGGGCCGATGCCCAGGTCTAGGTGCACCTGGTAGCGTGCGCCGGCCCGGATCCATTCGACCTGCGCGCTGCCCTCAACCGCGCCGCGGTAGTTGCCGGTGAGGTCGTAGCTGATGCGCGTGGAGGCCGGCCACTCGAAGCCGCCGATGACTTCACTCGCCGATGCCGCAGGTGCCGGTGCGGCCGGCGTCAGCGCAGCCAGCGCCGGCGCAGACGCCGCCCGGGCGCCAGCAGTGACCCGGCGCGGCAGCGTCATCGACTCGCCGATGTCGTCGGCCTCGGGAGGCAGCGCGGCCGGCGCGGCGGCTTCGACCACGGGCGCAGCGGTCGACGGCACGCGCTCGACCTCGACCTCGACCTCGACCTCGGCCTCGGCCTCGGCCGCCGAAGCTGCTGAAGCCGGTGCCGCAGGTTTGACGGCATCGGCCACCTTGGCGGGCTTCGCGCTCGCCACCGGCGCCATATCTTGCGGCGCAGCCGGCATGGCCGTGGGCGGTGGGGCGGCCAGCGCCATGTCGCGCACATAGGCCACTTCCATGCG
>CANJKD010000430.1 GCA_947474415.1 Burkholderiales bacterium
CAGAGAACACAATCGTTGAATTGAATTCCTCTGCGCAACTCTGCGTTCTCCGCGCCTCTGCGGTGGTGAGTGAATGAGTGTTCTCAGCCATCGCGCCGGGCGCGCGCCGCGGCCAGGAAGTCGCTCAGGATCGGCGCGCCGTCGAGCTGCGTCGGGTCCAGCGACTTGAGCGCCAGGAACTCGGGGTGCCACTGCATACCGAACACATAGCTCGGCCCGCGCCAGCGGATCGCCTCGACGATGCCGTCGGGCACGCCCAGCGCCTCAATCACGAGCTCGGGCCCCAGGTCTTTCACGGCCTGGTGGTGGATGGTGTTGATCTTTGCCGTGTGCACGCCCGGGTACAACTGCGCCAGGCGCGAGCCTTGCACCAACGCCACGCCGTGCAGGGCCGCTTCGTACAGACCGGTGTCGCGGTGCGATATGGCGTGCGTCACCTGGGTCGCAATGTCCTGAAACAGCGTGCCGCCGAGCGCCACGTTGATCAGCTGGCAGCCGCGGCAGATGCCAATCACCGGCTTGCCCGCTTCGACGAAGGCCTTGAACAGGTCGATCTCGTAGCGGTCGCGAACCCGGTCGCCTGCCCAGTCGGGGTGCAGCGGCGTTTCGCCATAGGTCTCGGGCGCGACGTCGGCGCCGCCCTGCAACACCAGGCCGTCGAGGTACTCGGCATACGAGCCCAGGCTCATCTCGCTGCGCCGGATCAGGCCTTCGTTTTCGATCGCCGGGATCATCACTGCCAGCACGTCTTTCGCCAGCACCCAGTGCGCGACCGACTGCTCCAGGTAGTGCAAGGTCTTGGTGTAGACGCCGCCCAGGTCCAGCACCGGCCCGACCGGGTGGTGAATGCGCGCCGAGATTCCGATGATCAGTGGCTTGGCCATCATCAGCCCGCCCGCCGGGCCGCCATGGGCCACGAAGGGGCCATCGCGTGGCCCTTGGCGGGCTGCGCCCCCTTGGGGGGCTTAGAAGCGGCGGAGCCGCGGAACTGGAGGTTCATCAATAGGCTTCCGCGAAAAACCGTTCGAAATCAGCGGCGGCACATGCACGCGGATTGGTCTGGTGGCACATGTCGTTCGTCGCGATCTCGACCAGCCGCGTGAACTGCTCGCGCTTCACGCCGACAGCCGCGAGCGACGGCCCGATGCCGATGCTGCGCTTCAACAGCGCGAGCCACGGCACGAACAACGGCGCCGCGCCCGCGCCCACCACATGCGCCAGTTCGGCAAACTTGGCCGGCGCGGCTTCGAGGTTGAAGCGCATCACCGGCTCGATCATCAGCGCGTTGGCCAGGCCGTGGTGCAGGTCACAAACCGTGCCCAGCGCATGCGCGCACGAATGCACCGCGCCCAGGTCTTTCTGGAATGCGATGGCGCCCATCATCGAACTCATCATCATGTCGGCGCGTGCCTGCAGGTTGCCGGGTTCCTGCACCGCCGTCAGCAGCGCGCTGGCGCCGATGCGCACGCCCTCGAGCGCGATGCCGTCGCACAGCGGGTGGTAGGCCGGCGACAGGTAGCTTTCGATGTTGTGCGTGAGCGCGTCCATGCCGGTGGCAGCCGTCACGGCGGACGGCAGGCCGAGCGTGAGTTCGGGGTCGGCGAACACCACTTTCGCCAGGATCAGCGGCGAGAAGATCACGCGTTTGATGTGGGTGTCGGCCTCGCTGATGACGCTGCTGCGGCCCACCTCGCTGCCGGTGCCCGAAGTAGTGGGCAGCGCCACGAAGTACGGCAGCGCCGCAGCGTCGATGGCGCGCACCTGCGGGTGGTCCCACACATATTCCATCACGTCGCCGGGCTGGGTGGCGAGCAGTCCGACGACCTTGGCCACATCGAGCGCCGCGCCGCCGCCGACGCCAACGACGCAGTCCGCTTCGTGCGCCTTGTAGGCCGCAGCGCCGTCCATCACCTGCGGCCCGGTCGGGTTGCCGAACACGCCGCCATACACCGCCACGCTCAGGCCGGCCACCTCCAGCCCGGCCTTCAACTCGGCGATCAGCGGCAGCGCCGCGAGGCCCTTGTCGGTGACGATCAACGGGCGCTTGCAGCCTTGCTCGCGCAGCTGCGGGCCAGTCAGCGCGCGCGCGCCAGCGCCGAAGTGAATCGTGGTCGGGAAGGCAAAGCGGGTGATGGTCATGGGAAATCTCGGGGGTCGATTGCCGTGTCTCGGGCGTGTCGGGTTTCAGCGGTGCGGCCTACTGCAGGCGCACCCAGCGCAGCTCGGGCGAATCGCTGGGCCACTGTACGGCCGTCACCTTCTTCGTCATCGCCCAGGTCAGCGTGCGGCGGTAGAGCGGAATGAACGGCAGGTCTTCGCCGACGATCCGCAGCGCCACGCCGACCATCGCGCGGCGCCGCGTCAGGTCGGGTTCGACGCGCATGTGGTCGATGAGTTCATCGAGCTTCGGGTTGCTGTAACGGCCGGCGTTGAAGGTTCCCAGCCCCGTCTTGTCCCAGGTGCGGAACAGCGCGTTCAGCGAGGCCCAGGCATCGGGGTTCGGGGTCCAGCCGAATTCGATGAAGCTGGCTGTGGCGCCGCTCAGCTTCGGGAAGAACTGGTTCGTCGGCGAGCTGCGCAGCTGGGTGCGAATGCCGACCTGCGTCAGCATCGCCGTCATCGCCTGGCAGACGGCTTCGCGCCAGGGCACGTTGACGCAGTCGAGGTTGACGCTGAAACCATTCGGATACCCGGCTTCGGCGAGCAGCGCGCGCGCCTTCGCCGGGTCAAACGGCAAGCGCTTGTCGAGTTCCGGCGGCGAGCCGTCGACCTTCGGCGACAGGAACGCGCCGGTCGGCGTGCCCAGGCCGCGCAGCACCTTCTGCGTGATCAGCTCGACGTTGATCGCCTGGTAAACAGCGCGGCGCACACGCAAATCCTTGAACGGGTTCGTGGCTTTGCCGTTGAGCTTCGCGTCGCTGCCTTCCAACTCGTCGCGCGACTGGTCGAAGGTCAGGTATTGCTGGCCCAGGTCAGTCACCTGCAGCAGCTTGATGGCCGGCTCGCGCTTCAGTCGTTCGATGTCTTGTACCGGCGGGTCGAGCACCAGATCGACCTCGCCCGACACCAGCGCCGCCAGCCGCGTCGCGTCGGAGCGGATCGCGATCAGCGTGACCTCGTCGAGGTTGCCGTTGCGCTTGTCGGCGCTCTTGTCGTCGAGCTTGTCACTGAACCCCCACCAGCGCGGGTTGCGCTTCAGCACGGTGCGCACATCGGGCTCGAAACGGTCGAGCGCAAACGGACCGGTGCCGTTCGCGTTGCGCACCGCGAAGGTCTCCTGCTTGCCGTTGAAGTCCTGCGCCTTTTCCACACTGTTCTTCACGCTCCAGGCCCGGCTCATCATCGCCAGTGCGAAAAGCTTTTCGGGCAGCACCGCATCGGGCGCTTCGAGCACCAGATCGAGCGTCAGGTCATCGACCTTGCGTGCGGCCTTCACGCCC
>CANJKD010000431.1 GCA_947474415.1 Burkholderiales bacterium
GACCTCAGGTGAGAACTTGTTCGACTTGTTCATGGCTCCATCTTCTCAAGAGTTGGAGTCTCCTCAAAACCCGGGGCGGTTCAGTCCCGGGGTGACGCTTGACAGCGGCTGGAGCTATTGAAGTGCGGAAGTTGTGGCCGACGGGCGATGCAGCTGCGCCCTGACAACGGCCGCATGCTCACCTCTCACCTACCGCGGCCCCACCCCCCTCAACACCACCGCCTGCACATTCGCCACGGTCTGCTCGAAGAACGCCGGGTTCGCCAGCGTCTGGCCGGTCAGGGCCTCGACCTGCACGGCGAAGTCGGCGTAGTGCTGGGTCGTCGCCCAGAGCATGAACAGCAGGTGCTGCGGGTCGACCGGCGCCAGGCGGCCGGCGTCGACCCAGGCCTGGATGACGGCGGACTTCTGTTCGACCAGGTCACGCAGTTCGCGGCCCAGTTCATCGCGCAGCAGCGGCGCGCCCTGGATGATTTCCAAGCAGAACAGGCGCGACGCATCGGGGCTGTCGCGCGAGACCGCCAGCTTGCGGCGGATGTACTCGCCGATCACGTGCTGCGGGTCCTGCTCGGCGTGAAACAAGCGCAGCGGCGCGAGCCAGACCTGCAGCAGGTCGCGCAGCACGCACACGTAAAGCTCTTCCTTGTTGACGAAGTAGTACAGCAGGTTGCTCTTCGAGACGCCCGCCCGCGCCGCCACCTGGTCGACGCTGGTGCCACGCAGGCCGTAGCGCGAGAACAGCCCGAGGGCCGCGCTCAGAACGGCCGTGCGCTTGTCCGCGACCGGCGCGGCAGTGTTGTTTCGGGTCACGGCCGGTGGCCTCTCTCGGTTGAGTAAACGGTGATTGAGCACCGAGTCTGGCCCGCGACTCCGTGTTTGTCCATATGGTCAAACTGGCACGCCGGTTGCATGCTGGCGAAACAACGGTGGACGCACGCCTTGTTCGGGTGCATAAATCGGATCTCGTTGAACCGAAGCAGGAGCGCGCGCCATGGCAGACATCTCACCCCCACGCTCACTGCGTTCGCTGCCCCCCGAGGGGGCGCTCGGCGCCTTGGGGCGGCCCGGCGGCGCCGAGATGAAAATCAATGGTGTCCGGTTGTGGGCCAGCCTGATGGAGATGGCCGAGATCGGCGCCACCCCGAAGGGCGGCGTGTGCCGACTGACGCTGACCGACCTCGACAAGCAGGGCCGAGACCTGTTCGTCGAGTGGTGCCAGGAGGCGGGCTGCACGGTCAAGGTCGACCAGATGGGCAACATCTTCGCGCGCCGCCCCGGCCGCAACAACAGCCTCGCCCCGGTGGGCACCGGCAGCCACCTCGACAGCCAGCCCACCGGCGGGCGCTTCGACGGCGTCTACGGCGTGCTGGCCGGGCTGGAGGTGATCCGCACCCTGAACGACCATGGCATCGAGACCGAGCGCCCGGTCGAGGCCTCGGTCTGGACCAACGAGGAAGGCTCGCGCTTTGCACCGGCGATGGTCGGCTCCGGCGTCTATGCGGGCGTGTTCTCGCTGGAATACGGCCACTCGCGCACCGACCAGCAGGGCAAGACGATCGGCGAGGAATTGAACCGCATCGGTTACCTCGGTGCAGAGCCGATGGGCAACCGGCCGGTGCATGCGTTCTTCGAAACGCACATCGAGCAGGGCCCGATCCTGGAACACGAAGGCCAGACCATCGGCGTCGTCACCGATGCGCAAGGCCAGCGCTGGTACGAGCTGACGCTGACCGGCCAGGAATCGCACGCCGGCCCGACGCCGATGCCGGTGCGGCGCGATGCGCTGCTGGGCGCGGCGAAGGTGATCCAACTCGTCAACGAGATCGGCCTGGCGCACGCCCCGGTGGCGGTGTCGACCGTCGGCATGATCAACAGCTACCCGAACTCGCGCAACGTGATCCCCGGCAAGGTGTTCCTGACCGTGGACTTCCGCTGCCCCGACAACGACGAACTGTTGAAGATGGACGGCGAACTGAAGGCCGGCGTGGCGCGCATCGCCGAGGCGAGCCGGCTCGAACACGACCTGAAACAGATCTTCCAGTACGACTGCGTGCACTTCGACGAGAGCTGCGTGCAGATGGTGCGCGCCGGGGCCGAAGCGCTGGGCTACAGCACGCGCAACATCGTCTCGGGCGCCGGCCACGACGCCTGCTACATGTCGACGGTGACACCGACCGCGATGATCTTCGTGCCCTGCGTCGGCGGCATCAGCCACAACGAGATCGAAGACGCCAAGCCCGAGTGGATCGCAGCCGGCGGCAACGTGCTGTTCCGCGCGATGCTGGCGAAGGCGAACGAATTGCCTGAAGTCTTCAAGAGCAACGAAACCGTTGCCGTCGCCTGAACCCCAAAGTACCCATAAGAGCACGGAGACCCGAACATGAGCGCAGTCCTGATCTGCGGCGGCACCGTCATCAATGCCGAGTCCAGCATCAAGGCCGATGTGCTGTGCGAAGGCGGTTTGATCCGCGCCGTCGGCCCCGATTTGCAAGCGCCTGCAGGCTGCACCATCGTCGATGCCGGCGGTGCGTTCGTGATGCCTGGCGGCATCGACCCGCACACCCACATGGAACTGCCCTTCATGGGCACGGTCACGAAGGACGACTTCTACACCGGCACCGCAGCCGGTGTGTCGGGAGGCACCACAATGGTCATCGACTTCGTGATCCCCGACCCGAAGCAGCCGCTGATGGAGGCCTACCGGAACTGGCGCGGCTGGGCCGAAAAGTCGGCCGCCGACTACAGCTTCCATGTGGCCGTGACCTGGTGGGACGAAACAGTGCATGCCGACATGGGCACCCTCGTGCGTGACTTCGGCGTGAACAGCTTCAAGCACTTCATGGCCTACAAGAACGCCATCATGGCCGACGACGAGGTGCTGGTGAACAGCTTCACGCGCGCGCTCGAACTGGGCGCGCTGCCGACCGTGCACGCCGAGAACGGCGAACTGGTGTACCAGCTGCAGAAGCGGCTGGTGGCAGCCGGCATCACCGGGCCGGAAGGCCACCCGCTGTCGCGCCCGCCGGCGGTCGAGGCCGAGGCCGCCGAACGCGCGATCCGCATCTCCGAGGTGCTGGGCACGCCGCTGTACATCGTGCATGTGTCGACAGAAGACACGGTCGCCGCAATCATCCGCGCGCGCAGCCACGGGCAGCGTGTATACGGCGAGGCATTGGCCGGGCACTTGACGATCGACGAGTCGGTCTACCGCCACCCCGACTGGAACATCGCGGCCGCCCACGTGATGAGCCCGCCGTTCCGCGCCAAGCACCATCAAGACGCGCTTTGGGGCGCGCTCGCCGCCGGCCACCTGCACACCACCGCCACCGACCACTGCGCG
This sequence comes from Burkholderiales bacterium, assembly GCA_947474415.1. Lineage (GTDB taxonomy): Bacteria > Pseudomonadota > Gammaproteobacteria > Burkholderiales > Burkholderiaceae_C > LMDS01. The sequence continues at coordinate 3,341 of CANJKD010000431.1, forward strand.
TTCTGCGGCGATCAGAAGGCGATGGGCAGGTGCGATTTCAGCAAGATCCCGAACGGCTGCGCGGGTGTGGAAGACCGCATGTCGGTGCTCTGGGACGCA
>CANJKD010000432.1 GCA_947474415.1 Burkholderiales bacterium
ACCATCGCCTTCGGCATGGGCATCGACAAGCCCGATGTGCGCTTTGTGGCCCACATGGACCTGCCGAAGAACATCGAGAGCTACTACCAGGAAACCGGCCGGGGCGGGCGTGACGGCCAGCCCGCCGACGCCTGGATGGCCTACGGCCTGGCCGACGTGGTGAACCAGCGCCGCATGATCGACGAAAGCCCGGCGAACGAGGAGTTCAAGCGCAACCAGCGCGGCAAGCTCGATGCGCTGCTTTCGCTGGCCGAAGCGCACGACTGCCGGCGCGTGCGCCTGCTGGCCTACTTTGGCGAGGACAGCGCGCCCTGCGCCGCCCGCCAGAACGCCTGCGACAACTGCCGGCGCCCGCCCGCCACCTGGGACGCGACCGAGGCCGCGCGCAAGGCGCTCTCCTGCATCTACCGCTTCCACCAGAACCGCGGCCAGCGCTTCGGCGCCGGCCACCTGATCGACGTGCTGCGCGGCAAGGCCACCGACAAGGTGGCGCAGTACGGCCATGAAAGCCTCTCCACCTTTGGCATCGGCGCCGACGTGAGCGAGGCGCAATGGCGCGTCGTGCTGCGCCAGCTGATCGCGCTGGGCTACCTGCACACCGAAGGCGAATACAACACGCTGGAACTGACCCCGACCGCGCGCGACGTGCTGCGCGGCGCTGTGCAGATGCTGCTGCGCCAGCCCAGCGATGCACCGAAGCGCGGGCGGGGAGACAGAGGCGGCGCTGCCGGCAAGACCACGAAGGCCCCGCGAGCGGCCAGGGACAAGCCGCCACCGCTGCCGCTCGACGACGACGGCCTGGCGCGCTTCGAGGCCCTGAAGTCCTGGCGCGCCGAGGTCGCGCGCGAGCACAACCTGCCGGCCTACATCGTGTTCCACGACGCCACGCTGGCCGAGATGGCGCAGGGCATGCCCGACTCGCTCGATGCGCTCGGTCAGATCAGCGGCGTGGGCGCGAAGAAGCTCGAAGCCTACGGGCGCGAGATCTTGCGCGTGCTCGCGCAGTGACACCGCCAACACCCTGACACCAACGCTTACGGCGTGCAGAAATCGCTGTGCATTCGTGCACAGCCAAGGCGCAACCCCGCGCCTACGATTTGCATCCATTCTGCTCCTGGTCGGGTCGCACATGCCCTTTCTCCCACGCTGGCTCGGTGTTGCCGCCACCGCCGTCGGGCTGCTGGCCACGGCCGGCTGCACGACCACCTCGCTGTTGCTCGGTGCAGCCGGCGTGGCCACCGACACCAGCATCACCTGGGAGATCGTCAAGCACGTGCATGGCACGATGACCGACGGCGATGACAAGCCTTGCGTGCTGCTCGACAGTGTGGAACGCGCGCTGACCCCGCGTTGCGGCGAGTTCGTCCGTGGCAGCCTGCGCCAGCGCGACATCGCGATCAGCCCGTTCGGCGCGTGTGCCCTGGCCACTGCCGCAAGCGACACACGTCTGTGGCCGGCACTGCCCGAACTGCTGGCCCGCGGCGCCCGCCCCGAGACCTGCGCGCAACCCGCCATCGTCGCGCTGGCGCAAGCCAACGATTGCCCCGATCTCGCCCGCAGCACGCCCCAGGTGCGCGCCGCGCTGGACGATCTGGCGCGGCACGACCCGCGTGCCGTGCACCACGACGCGGTGCGCTGGCTGAGCTGCCCGGCCAGCCGCGCCGCCGGCTTCGATGCGCTGCTGACCGACTGGCTCGCGAGTGGCGCGCTGAACCCCGACGGCCTGGCCTTCAGCCCGCTCGCGGCGCTGCACCCGAGCGCCTTCGGCACGGCCCTGCCGGCCGCCTTCGAAGCGCACGGGCAGACCGCCGCGGTAGCGTTCGGCGGCTATGTGGGCCAGCGCCCGCCAGCTTTCGAAGCGGCCTTGCGCGGCAGCGACTGGGTGGCGCTGGAATGGTGGCTGGCACGTGTGCCGCAACTGGCCAACCGCGTGCCCGGCCCGCAGCTCGACTGGCTACCGCTGGCACGCGTCATCGTGCCGGGGTTTCTCGCTCACCCCGAGAGCCGCGCCGACATGGTGGGCTTCCTGCTGGCGCGCGGCGCCGACCCGCGCACCCGCCTGCCGTCGGACACCTCGCAATCGGTCATCGCACTGGCGCGCGCCCTGCGCAGCCCGCTGGTCCCGTTGCTGGTGGCCGCGCTGGAGGCGGCACCGGCCATGGCCGAGGCCCCGGTCAAGACCGTGGCGACGAACGACCGTGCGATCCGGCTGATCGGGCCATAGCCGCCCCGCGTGGCCCGGGCCTCTCGCGATCAGCGCCCGCTGGCCGCCAGGCCCGGCGCTGCGGCCGAACCTGCCGCGCCGCTGGCAGCCGTGGCCGCAGGGAGGATCCCGGCGCCAAGCCGGCGCAGTGCGCTGGTGCTCCAGGGCGCGCCGTCGAAGCGCTGCAAGGCCCCCGCAGCGTCGCGACGCGCGATCGCGATCCAGCCGTCGAGCGGTGCGCCGTGCGCGCCCACGAACCAGCGGCTCTGCTGCGGTGCGAAGCGCCCGAACTGCGCCAGGCTGGCCAACGCCGCAGGCGGTGCCGTGCCCGCCAGTTGCTGCACGTAGGGCCGCGCATAGACGGCCACCAGTACATGCTCTGGCGGCGAGGCCGCTGCCCCAGCCGACCGCATTGCCGCAGGTGCCGCCGCAGAGGGCGCCGGACCCGCAGCCGCACCGCGCACCCCCTGCGGAATGCCGCGCGTGACGGCAAAGCAGTTCGGCAGCTTCTCGTGCTCGTAGGCCACCGTCGTGAACTGCTCCTGCCCGCAGGTGTGTGCCAGGCCTTGAGTGAGCATTCGGGCCAGGCTTTCGCAGGCCGAACCGTCCCGGGCCGGCTTGATCTCAAGCCATTCCGCATCGTCATGCCGAGCCTCAATCCGTTGCGCCAATTCCGACACCAGCCGCAGCCCCTGGCCGTTCACCAGGAAGCCGAAGCCACCGGGCTCGCGCCAGGTGGGCACGCCCGCCGCGATCCGCGCGGCTGGCTCGGTGCCCGGCACGATGCTCGCCGCCAGTTCGCTGCGCACCGCTTTCACGGCAAGTGGCCCGGTCAACACCATCAGCGAACTCATTTGCGCTTCGAAGGCCGAGCCGCCCGTGCGGTCACCCCAGATCACGTGGTAAATCGTGACCGACGGGTCGCCCCGGCCGGCCCGGCCGTCCACCGCCACCGCCATGTAGCGCACGTTGGCATCGAGCAGAATCTGCGGGTTCAGCACGCGCGGCACAGTCCAGACGGCCTCGCCGGCAATGCACTCGTTGCCGCTCAGGCGCGCCGGGTGCAGCGCCACGTCGGACTCCGGGTCGCCATCGGGCACGAAGATGCCGCGCGGCTGGGGGTCGTCTCCCGCAGCGGCTTCGAGGAACAGCGTGCCGTGCGCCTTGCCCGGCATCTCGCCTCCCGGCAACGGCACGGCGCAGTCGATGCTGCGGGTGTCGGGCACGATCACG
>CANJKD010000433.1 GCA_947474415.1 Burkholderiales bacterium
CGCTCGGTATCGGCCAGGGCTACAACGCGTTCACGATGCTGCAGTTGGCTCAGGCCACCGCCACGCTGGCGGCCGGCGGGCAGCGCTTCAAGCCGCACCTGGTGAAGCTGGTCGAGAATTTCGAGACCGGTGAGCAGCGCCGCGCCGTCGGCGAGGCCTTGCCGGCGCTGCCGTGGAAGGCCGAAGACGTGGCCTTCGTGCGCCGTGCGATGTTTGGTGTGACGCAGGAAGGCACGTCTCGCACGTCTTTCGTCAACGCGCCCTACCAGTCGGGCGGCAAGACCGGCACGGCGCAGGTGATCGCGATCAAGCAAGACCAGAAGTACAACGCGAAGGACATCGACGAGCGGCACCGCGACCACGCGCTTTACACCGCGTTCGCGCCGGTCGATGCGCCGCAGATCGCGCTCGCACTGGTGGTCGAGAACGCCGGCTTCGGCGCCGGCGCGGCGGCGCCGATCGCGCGCCGGGTGTTCGACTTCGTGCTGTCGGGGCAGTACCCGAGCGAGGCCGACATTGCGGCCACACGCCTCGGCCAATCGACCGCGCCGATCGGCATCACGCGCCCGGTGGCCACGGTGCCCTTGGCCGGCAGCACGGTCGATGGCGCGGCCAGTGCGCCCGCGGGCACGCCGGCTGCGCCGATCGGCATCGCGCTCGCGGCCGCCTCGGCGCCGCAACGCGTGGCGCATGAGAAACGCCGATGAGTTCGGTCTATGACAAGCCGTCCTTGTGGCAGCGCATCAGGCCTGTACTGACCGGCTTTGACGGCCCTCTGCTGGTGGCGATGCTGTTGCTCGGCGCTGCCGGCCTGCTGACGATGTACTCGGCCGGCTTCGATGCCGGCACGCGCTTTGCCGATCATGGCCGCAACATGCTGCTCGCGCTGTGTGTGCTGTTCGTTGCCGCGCAGATCTCCCCGCAAACGCTGATGAAGTTCGCGGTGCCGCTGTACCTGATCGGCCTCACGCTGCTGGTGGGGGTGGCGGTGATGGGCGTGACCAAGAAGGGCGCGACGCGCTGGTTGAACGTGGGCGTTGTGATCCAGCCGAGCGAGATCCTGAAGATCGCCATGCCGCTGATGCTGGCGTGGTGGTTCCAGCGCCGCGAAGGGCAGGTGCGCATGCCCGACTTCCTGATCGCGTTGTTGCTGCTGGCGGTTCCGGTCGGGTTGATCGTGAAGCAGCCCGACCTCGGAACCGCGATTCTGGTGCTCTCGGCTGGGCTGTATGTGATCTTCTTCGCCGGCCTGTCGTGGAAGATCATCGTGCCTGTGCTGGCAGTGGGCGCGGTGGCGATCACGGCGATCGTCGTGTCGGAAGACCACATCTGCCAGCCCGACGTGAAGTGGCCGATGCTGCGCGACTATCAGAAGAACCGCGTCTGTACCCTGCTCGACCCGACCACTGACCCGCTTGGCAAGGGCTTCCACATCATCCAGGGCATGATCGCGATCGGCTCGGGTGGCATCGACGGCAAGGGCTTCATGAAGGGCACGCAAACCCACCTCGAATTCATCCCCGAGCGCACGACCGACTTCATTTTCGCGGCGTTCTCCGAAGAGTTCGGGCTGATCGGCGGGCTGTGCCTCATCACCGGCTTTATCTTCCTGATCGGGCGCGGCTTGATGATCGCGGCCGAGGCGCCGACCGTGTTCACGCGCTTGCTTGCCGGGGCCATCGCGCTGAGCTGGTTCACCTATGCCTTCGTCAACATGGGCATGGTGAGTGGGATCTTGCCAGTGGTGGGCGTGCCCTTGCCCTTCGTCAGCTATGGCGGCACGGCGATGGTCACGCTGGGTCTGGGGCTGGGGATCCTGATGTCGATCGCGAAGAGCCGGCGCCTGATTCAGAGCTGAGGCCAGCCGCCAGCGGGCCGGTCTGCGGCGGTGCCGCCGCCAGGCGCAGCGTGAAGCGCGTGCCGGGCCCGAACGGCGCGCCAGCGTGTTCGCCCAGGCCGGGGCGATAGCGCAGGTTGGCGTCTTCCAGCGTCACTTCGGCGCCATGTTGCAACGCGATCTCGCGCACGATCGCCAGGCCCAGACCCGAGCCATCGACGTTCGTGCCGAGCGAACGGTAAAAGGGCTGGAACACCTGCTCGCGTTCGGCCGCCGCGATGCCCGGACCGGAGTCTTCCACCTGCAACACCACCACCTGGCCGAACGGGTCGTCGACGACGCGCACCGTGACCGTGCCGCCGGCCGGCGTGTAAAGCAGCGCGTTGTCGACCAGGTTGCGGATCAGCTCTCGCAACAGCAGCGCTTGGCCGACCACCAGCGGCCCCTGCGGATGGCGCGCCAGTGCAGCCGATTCGTGGTCGCTCGACGGGCGCCGCGTGCTGCCCGACGGCTCGGGACCCTCGTAGCCGAGGTCGATGCGCTTTTCGAGCGCGCGGGGGACGAAGTCGCGCACCGTCTCGGTGGCCAGCCGGGCGAGGTTCACCACTTGCCGTTGCGATGCATGTTGCTGGTCTTCGGCGCGCGCCATCGCAAGCAGCTGGTTCACCATGTGGGCCGCGCTCTGGCTCGATCGGGCGATCTGCTGCAGGCTTTTCTTGAGTGCCTGCGGATCGTGCTGGCCGGCGTCGATCTGGCGTTGCGCCAGTTCGGCCTGGGTTCTCAGGCCGGCCAGCGGAGTTTTCAGCTGGTGCGCCGCGTCGGCCAGGAAGTGCTTCTGCGCGCGCATCGACTTGTCGAGCCGGCCCAGCAGGTCGTTGATGGCGCGCACCAGTGGCGACACTTCCTCGGGCGCCTCGCGCTCGTCGATCGGGCTCAGGTCGTCGATGTCGCGGCGCCGGATACGCTGCTGCAACTCGTTCAGCGGTGCAATGCCGCGTGCCAGCGCCAACCACACCAACAGCACGGCCAGCGGCAGGATCACGAACTGCGGCAGGATCACGCCCTTGATGATCTCGGTGGCCAGGCGCGAGCGCTTGCCCAGCGTTTCGGCTACCTGCACCAGGGGCATCGCGGCGGCCATGTGATCGGCGCTGCGGTCTGAAGTTCGGTCATTCGCCGACACGCTGGACGGCTCGCTCGCACGATCCGCGACATTGACCCACATATACGCCACCCGCACGCTGTCGCCCTTGATCGTGTCATCCCGAAAGCGCAGCTCGCCGGGCGCGCCACGGTCTTCGTCGGCCGGCACCGGCAGGGCGCTGTCACCACTGAGGAACTCGCCGCGCAGGCCGAGCACCTGGTAGTAGATGTCGTCGGCCTCGTCGGTGTGGAGGATCTCGGAGGCGCCCGCCGGCAGCTTGAACACCGCCTGGGCGCGCGGGCCATCGGCGGCGCGAACCGACACCTCCTTCGACAGCACCCGCACCATCTCGCCCAGCTCGCGGTCGAAGGGCTTGTTGGCGATGCCCTGCGCCACTAGCCAGGTCAGCACCACGCTCATTGGCCACAGCAGAAGCAGCGGCGCGAGCATCCAG
>CANJKD010000434.1 GCA_947474415.1 Burkholderiales bacterium
GGTTCGAAGATGAGGTGTTGTTAGTAGCCATGGACTTGCTCCTTGATGCCTATATGCAGTGGTTTCATATAGGTTCATACCGGTTGGCTACGCGTTTTTTCTCAGCGGGGTGTGTTGGTGCATACCACCGGCAAGCATTTACTTGTGGCGATGTTTCGGATTTCCAATCCATGGTTCATGTACTGGGGAACCTCCTTGGGTCATGGGCGAAGTGTTTGTGTAGAACTCTAGTAAGGGCTGCTTTGGGCCAGGAACGGTCCTTCGTCTATGGCCTGCATTCACACACGTTTAGATGACCACGCGCGAAGCGGCCGCAACGAGGCGATCGTCCACCAGCAGTAAAACTCGGTCGACGTCACACACCACTGCGCAAGGCAACACCGGCTCAAATCATCCGACCCGCGTGATTCGTCGCAGTCAGGCGATCCTCCATCGTTCCACCCCCTCGGGATTCCACTCCACTCCGCTGCCGGGCTCGACGCTGGGATGTGCCATCCCACCAACCACCCGCAGCGGCGCTTGCAGGACGGGATCGGCGATGTCCAGCACCTCCAGGCGCAGTGCGGTGGGCGTGGCCGTCATCAGGTGCGCCGTCACCTCCTGGAAGATGTGGCTGGCCATCGGCAGACGCGCTGCGCTCGCAATGCTGGCCGCGCGCAGCCAGCCAGAGACCCCGCCAATCTTCATCAGATCGGGCATGACCAAGTCTGAGGCCCCGGCGGCCACGCTGCGCGCCATCTCGTGAGTGCCGAACCAGTTCTCACCCAGCATGATCGGCGTGCGCACCTCGTGTGCGATACGGGTATGGCCGGTGTCGTCGTCCTGGCGCGTCGGTTCTTCGATCCATGCCAGATGCATCTCGTCGAGCAGCCGGCAACGGCGCAGCGCTTCGGGCACGGTCAGGCTCTGGTTGTAGTCCACTGCCAGTTCGGCGTGCGGGCCCAGCGCGGTCTGGACGGCGTGCACGACGGCCAGGTCTTCAGCCACGGTCGGGTACCCGATCTTGATTTTCATCAGCGTGAAGCCGCGCTCGACACACTGCTGCGCCAGTTGCACGCCACGCTCGAGCCCGTCCATGCCCTGACTGAAGTAGGCTGGCACCGGCTTGGGCGTGCCGCCCAGCAGCCGGCACAGCGGTAGCCCGGCCGCGCGGGCCAGCGCGTCCCAGCAGGCCATGTCGATCCCGGCGATTGCCATGGTCACCAGACCGGTGTTGCCCAGCAGCCGAAAGCGTGCGTCCAGCATGCGCTCCACTTCCAGCGGCGCAAGGGGGGCGCCCTTCAGCAGCTTCGCCAGGTTGTCCAGCAATGTGACCAGCGGCCCCAGCACCAGAGGTGTGTAGGTGAAGAGGTAGGTATGCCCCTCGACACCTTCTTCGGTCAGCAGGTCCAGCAGGATCAGCGGCGCGTGGGTGACCTCACCGCTGGCCGTTCGAACCGGGTTGGCCAGGGGCACGCTCACCGGCGTGCAGCGCAGTTCGCGGAAAGTGAGCGGGGGTATGGTCATGGTCAGAAAGCCTTGTCAGTCGTTTCGGGGCGATTGGGGATGCCTGTTGGGTACGGGGTCGGAGGGGCTGCGTTAAGGTTGGGCGGGGTGGGGCGGTTACGTCATCTCCAGGATTAAGCGGCGCGCAGCCTCAAGCCTTGACCAGGAGACGGGGTACTGGCCGCCAGTGTCAGCGCGCACAGCCCCACAGTGCCGGCCGCCAGCCCCAGGCCGCCTTCGCTTGCAGCAGACCCCGACTCGACCCCGTGCGCTTTCACTCTTGGCGCTCCGCTGCGCCTCGGCGCGGGTTGCGCGTTAGGGCTGGCTCGTACACGGAAGGCTGCAGGCACAGCGACTTGGCGTACCCAGCAAAGGCTGTGGCGGCCTCCTGCAGCGGCCTAGCATGTCCGGCAGCGCGCGCAGCGAGTTGGGCGCCTTCGAGCAGGCTTACCAGCAACCTGCCGGCGGGGGCGCGCTGCTCTGCAGGCAACTCTTGCAGGTGTTCGGCCACGGTGTCGGCCCAGTGCGCCAACGCGGCATCGCACAAGAGCCGCAGCTCATCGTCTTCCGGCCGCAAATCCAGCACCACGGCACCGACGGCACAGCTCTGGCCGAACCGGCTGTCGCCCATGCGCTGCGCCACCGCTTCGAACAGCCGAGTGATCCGACGGGCGAGGCCGGCGCGTCCATCCAAGGACTGGCGCAACTGCGCGGCCACAGTCTCCCGGTACACCTCCAGGGCTGCCGCCACTATTTGCGTCTTGCCGGCAGGGAAGTAGTGGTATAGCGAACCCTTGGGCGCCTGCGCCTGCGCGACCACATCGTTCAGGCCGGCGGCGGACAGGCCGCCTTGGCGCAGCAGATTCAGGGTTGCGGTCACGATGCGATCACGGGCACCGGTTGGAGGTCTGGACATCGGTATATTATACTATAATATGTCGACTGGTCTATATCAATCAAAGGATGCTGCCGTGAACCTGAGCGAACTGCCGAACGTCTCCATCCACCACCGGGCCGACTTGCGTGCCGCCATCCTGGCCATGCCCGCGACCCAGTTGCTGGGCTTGGAAGTAAGGGGGTTTGACCCGGGCGGCGTGTCACGCATCGAGTTGCTGGTCCGCGCAGAACTCAGCTTCGACGGCCGGGTCGTGCAAGGCGGCCTCGTCGGCGTGTTGGCCGACTACGCCGGGGTCAGCGCTGCCGCGTGTACGCTACCGGCTGGCTGGTTTGCAGCCACCACCGGCTTCGAGGTGCACAACGTCGCACCTGCCGCGGGAGAGAGGCTCGTTGCGATCGGCCGCGCCCAGCACGTGGGGCGCTCGCTGGGCGTCTCGCGAGCCGAGGTCTACGCCGTTCAGGGCGAAACCGCCACTCTGGTATGCGTGGCCACGACCACCTGCAGACCCCTTGAGCTGCCGCGCTCAACCTAGAGATCGGCTGACGCCAGCAAGGTGCTGAACGGCAGATGTTCGGCGACCACTTCCGATGAGCGATCGTCTCCTAAGGGTCGAAAGGGGACAGTGGGGTAACCTATCAGCATCGAATTCTGGATCACACAAACACAGAGGTTCTGAAAACTCTTTTCGCATGTAGCTGTATCAACATTTAGAAAGATTAACCGGACACCAAGTGCTTGATTTGCTTGCCCTTGGAAAACTTAGGCGGTTTATGATGAGGTATCTTCTGCCCCGCCAAGACTATTTCGAACTGACTCTAAGCCGTTCGAGCAATTTACAACCCGTTCGGGGCCTCAGTGGGTGCGCACCTAGAACACTATCCGGATCAGACAGGCTTCTTCATAGGCCTCAATGTCTTCGAGCCGGTACAAAACTTTCCCCACGATCTTCAAGTACTGCGGCCCCTCGCCGACGTTACGCCAGCGCTGAAGGCGTGCGACTGAACACCCAGCGATCGGCGAGCATTATTTCGGTCA
>CANJKD010000435.1 GCA_947474415.1 Burkholderiales bacterium
ACGCCGGCGCCTACGGTGCGGCCGCCCTCACGAATGGCGAAGCGCAGGCCCTCTTCCATCGCGATCGGGTTGATCAGCTTCACGGTGATGCTGACGTTGTCGCCAGGCATGACCATTTCCTTGTCCTTCGGAAGTTCCACTGCGCCGGTCACGTCAGTCGTGCGGAAGTAGAACTGCGGCCGGTAGTTGTTGAAGAATGGGGTGTGGCGCCCGCCCTCTTCTTTTGACAGCACATAAATCTCGGCCGTGAAGTGGGTGTGCGGCTTGACGCTGCCGGGCTTGCACAGCACTTGGCCGCGCTGCACGTCTTCGCGCTTGGTGCCACGCAGCAAAATGCCAACGTTGTCGCCTGCCTGCCCTTGATCGAGCAGCTTCCTGAACATCTCCACGCCGGTGCAGATGGTCTTTTGCGTCGGGGTGATGCCGACGATCTCGATTTCTTCGCCAACCTTGACGACGCCGCGCTCGACGCGCCCGGTGACGACGGTGCCACGCCCGGAGATGCTGAACACGTCTTCGACGGGCATCAGGAAGGCGCCGTCGATGGCGCGCTCGGGCTGGGGAATGTAGGTGTCGAGGGCCTCTGCCAGCTTGAGGATGGCTTGTTCGCCGAGCGGGCCCTTGTCGCCTTCCATGGCAAGCTTGGCGCTGCCGTGGATGATGGGGGTGGCGTCGCCGGGGAATTCGTATTTGTCGAGCAGCTCGCGCACTTCCATCTCGACCAACTCCAGCAACTCGGCGTCGTCGACCATGTCGCACTTGTTGAGGAAGACGATGATGTAGGGCACGCCGACCTGGCGGGCGAGCAAAATGTGCTCGCGGGTCTGTGGCATGGGGCCGTCAGCGGCGGAGCACACGAGAATGGCGCCGTCCATCTGGGCGGCACCAGTGATCATGTTCTTGATGTAGTCGGCGTGGCCGGGGCAGTCAACGTGGGCATAGTGCCGGTTGGCGGTCTCGTACTCGACGTGGGCGGTGTTGATGGTGATGCCGCGCGCCTTCTCTTCGGGCGCCGCGTCGATCTGGTCGTACGCCTTGGCTTCGCCGCCAAACTTGGCCGCGAGCACCGTGGTACTCGCCGCCGTCAGCGTGGTCTTGCCGTGGTCAACGTGACCAATCGTGCCCACGTTCACGTGCGGCTTCTTGCGCTCAAATTTGCCTTTTGCCATTTCAGTTTCTCCAAAGAGTAAAGAGCATTGCCAGTGTGGTGTTTAAGGTTTCCGACCGGGTGTTGATTCGTTTGCCACTGGCAACAGACGGCGCCCCGAGGAAGACCGGCAAAGGACAGGGCTCGCGCAGCGAGCTCTGTCCTCGTGTCCTATTTCCCGCGCGCCGTGATGATCGAGTCGGCCACGTTCTTCGGAGCTTCGCTGTAGTGCTTGAACTCCATCGTGTAAGTCGCACGGCCTTGCGACATCGAACGCAAGGTCGTCGAGTAGCCGAACATTTCGGACAACGGGACCTCGGCCTTGATGACCTTGCCGCCGCCAGGCATGTCGTCCATGCCCTGCACCATGCCCCGGCGTGACGACAAATCGCCCATCACGCTGCCGGCGTAGTCTTCAGGCGTCTCGACCTCTACTGCCATCATGGGCTCAAGGATGACCGGCGAAGCCTTGCGGCAGCCGTCCTTGAAACCCAGCGACGCCGCCATCTTGAAAGCATTTTCATTGGAGTCGACCTCGTGGTACGAACCGAAGGTCAGCGTGACCTTGATGTCGACCACCGGGTAACCCGCCAACACGCCGGCCGGCAGCGAGTCTTCCACGCCCTTGCGCACCGCAGGAATAAACTCCTTCGGCACCACACCACCTTTGGTGGCGTCGACGAACTCGAAGCCTTTGCCCGGCTCCTGCGGCTCCAGCTTCAGCACGACGTGGCCGTACTGGCCCTTGCCGCCCGACTGACGCACGAACTTGCCTTCGATGTCCTGCACCGGCTTGCGGATCGTTTCGCGATACGCCACCTGCGGCTTGCCGACATTGGCTTCGACGCCGAACTCGCGCTTCATGCGGTCGACAATAATTTCGAGGTGCAGCTCACCCATGCCAGAAATGATGGTCTGGCCCGACTCTTCGTCGGTCTTGACGCGGAACGACGGATCTTCCTGGGCCAGACGGCCAAGGGCGATACCCATCTTTTCCTGATCCGGCTTGGTCTTCGGCTCGACGGCCTGCGAAATCACTGGCTCCGGGAAGATCATCTTTTCTAGCGTGATGATGGCCGTCGGGTCGCACAGGGTTTCGCCCGTGGTGACTTCCTTCAGGCCAACGCAGGCGGCGATGTCGCCGGCCAAAATTTCCTTGATTTCTTCGCGCTGGTTGGCGTGCATCTGCAGGATTCGACCGATGCGCTCTTTCTTGCTGCGAATCGGGTTGTAAACCGAGTCGCCCGACTTCAGCACACCGGAATACACACGCACGAACGTGAGCTGGCCCACGTACGGGTCGGTCATCAACTTGAACGCGAGCGCAGCGAACTTCTCGTCGTCGGCAGCGCGGCGAACCACCGGCTTGTCGTCGTCGTCGGTGCCCGGAACCGGCGGGATATCGATTGGTGACGGCATGAAATCGAGAATGCCGTCGAGCATGCGCTGCACGCCCTTGTTCTTGAAAGCAGTACCGCAGAACATCGGCTGAATCTCGGCACCGATCGTGCGCGTGCGAATCCCAAGTGTGATCTCTTCCTCGGTAAGGTCGCCCGTCTCGAGGTACTTGTTCATCAGTTCTTCGCTGGATTCGGCAGCCGCCTCCACCATGTTCTCGCGCCACTTCTGAGCTTCAGGCAGCAGATCGGCCGGAATCTCTTCGTAGTTGAACTTCATGCCCTGCGAGGCTTCGTCCCAGAGGATCGCCTTCATCTTGATGAGGTCGACCACACCGGTGAAGTTTTCTTCAGCGCCGATCGGCAGCACGATGGGCACGGGGTTCGCCTTCAGGCGCACCTTCATCTGGTCGTAGACCTTGAAGAAGTTCGCACCCGTGCGGTCCATTTTGTTGACGAACGCGAGCCGCGGCACCTTGTATTTGTTGGCCTGGCGCCAGACGGTTTCCGACTGGGGCTGCACACCGCCCACAGCACAATACACCATGCACGCGCCGTCGAGCACGCGCATCGAGCGCTCGACTTCAATCGTGAAGTCGACGTGCCCGGGGGTGTCGATGATGTTGATTCGGTGTTCCGGGCGGGCCAGGTCCATGCCTTTCCAGAAGCAGGTGGTGGCAGCCGAGGTGATCGTGATGCCACGCTCCTGCTCCTGCTCCATCCAGTCCATGGTCGCCGCGCCATCGTGCACTTCACCGATCTTGTGGTTCACACCGGTGTAGAACAGGATGCGTTCCGTGGTGGTGGTCTTGCCGGCGTCGATGTGCGCCGAGATACCAATATTGCGATAGCGCTCGATGGGGGTCTTGCG
>CANJKD010000436.1 GCA_947474415.1 Burkholderiales bacterium
CGTCCAAGACCCGCCGCGCGCGCAAACCACCCGCCGTGCGGGCTGGCGACGCCGGTATGGCCTCGCCCGACGCCGAGACCAGCGCCACCCGGCGCATCGCCGAGTCGATCACCACTGCCATCGTCGAGCGCCGCCTGATGCCCGGCACCAAGCTCGCCGAACAGAAAATCGCCGACGTGTTCAAGGTCTCGCGCACGCTGGTGCGCCAGGCCCTGATGCAACTCAGCCGCGACAAGCTCATCACGCTCGAGCCGGCACGTGGCGCACGCGTGGCCGAACCCAGCATCGAGGAAGCGCGTCAGGTGTTCGAGGCCCGCAACCTGCTGGAATTGGCGATGATCAAGCGCGCCGCCACCGAGCTGCAGCCGGCGCAGATTGCCGAGCTGCGCACCCACCTGCGCGCCGAGAGCCTGGCGGTGCGCAAGATCGACGTGCCCGGCCGCACCCGGCTGCTGGCCGACTTCCATGTCGTGATCGCCCGCATGCTGGGCAACGAGGTGCTGGCCGGCATGCTCGGTGACCTGGTCTCGCGCTGTTCGCTGATCGCGCTGATGTACCAGTCGGCCCATTCCGCAGAGCATTCGTTCGACGAGCACGTGGCCATCGTCGATGCGCTCGAAAAGCGCGACCCGCGCGGCGCCGTGCGGCTGATGGAAGCGCACCTGCACAACGTCGAACGCAATCTGCAGCTCGACCCGCGCGCGCGCGACCTGGAGTCGGCGCTGTTTCCGCTCGGCAGTTCGCCACGTCAAACCCTGCCGCACCAAGCTCTGCCACGTCAGGCCCTGCCGCCTGGCACCCTGCCCGCTGGCGCCTCGCCACGCGCGCTGTCAGCCCGCCCGCCCGCCCCGCGCTGAACCCTGGCCGCCTGCACCATGACGATGACCGCCAACTACCCCCGCGACCTGATCGGCCACGGCCGCAGCCCGCCCCACGCGCGCTGGCCCGGCGGCGCGCGCCTTGCGCTGCAGTTCGTGCTGAACTACGAGGAAGGCGCCGAGAACTGCGTGCTGCACGGTGACCCGTCGTCCGAGACTTTCCTGTCCGAGATGGTCGGTGCGCAGGCCTTCGAGATGCGCCACCTGTCGATGGAGTCGATGTACGAATACGGCTCGCGGGCCGGCGCCTGGCGCATCCTGCGCGAGTTCGGCCAACGCGGCCTGCCGCTCACCGTGTTCGGCGTGGCGATGGCGCTGCAGCGCCACCCCGAGCTCACCCAAGCCTTCGTGGAGCGCGGCGACGAGATCGCCTGCCACGGCTGGCGCTGGATCCACCACCAGCACATGAGCGAGACGCGCGAGCGGCGTCACATCGCGCTGGCCACACAAATCATCCGTGGCCTGACGAACGGCCAGTGGCCGCTCGGCTGGTACACCGGCCGCGACAGCCCGAACACGAAGCGGCTGGACGCCGACCAGGGCGGCTACGAATACGACAGCGACTACTACGGCGACGACCTGCCGTTCTGGATGCCGGTGCCACAAAGCGACGGCCGCACGCTGCAGC
Source organism: Burkholderiales bacterium (assembly GCA_947474415.1). GTDB lineage: Bacteria > Pseudomonadota > Gammaproteobacteria > Burkholderiales > Burkholderiaceae_C > LMDS01. Next base: position 1,507 of record CANJKD010000436.1, read on the forward strand.
GCCTGATCGTGCCCTACACGCTCGACACGAACGACATGCGCTTCGCGTCGATGCAGGGCTTCAACACCGGCGACCATTTCTACACCTACCTGAAAGACGCGTTCGACGTGCTCTACGCCGAAGGTGACCCGAACGGCCTGGACCGGCCGAAGATGCTGAGCATCGGCATGCACTGCCGGCTGCTCGGCCGGCCCGGCCGATTCCTCGCGCTGCAGCGCTTCCTCGACCATGTGCAGCGGCACGAACACGTCTGGATCACGCGCCGCATCGACATCGCGCGGCACTGGGCCGGCACCCATCCCTGCGCGCCGTGAACCCCTTGATCGGCCACGAAAGACCCGCCATGTCCGAGCCCCTTACCGCGCCCGCCGCCTTGACCCTGCCCCGGCTCAATGCTGCGGGCCAAGACGACTTCACCGCGCTGCTGAACGGCACCTACGAGCACTCGCCCTGGATCGCTCGCGAAGCCTGGGCCGCACGGCCGTTCGCGAGCGTGGCGCACTTGAAGCACGCGCTCGCCGAGGTGCTGCGCCGCGCCGGCCCCGAAGCGCAGCTCGCGCTGGTCCGCGCCCACCCGGAATTGGCGGGCACGGCGATGCTGGGCAACACGCTGACGGCCGAGTCGACCAACGAGCAAGGCAAGGCCGGGCTGACGAACTGCACGCCCGACGAGTTCGCGAAGATCCAGCGCTTGAACGCTGCCTACCAATTGCGCTTCGGCTTCCCGTTCATCGTCGCGGTGCGCGGGCCGCGGGGCACCGGGTTGAACAAGGCGCAGATCATCGCCGCCTTCGAGCGCCGCACGGCAAACCACCCCGACTTCGAATTGCAGGAAGCGCTGCGCAACATCCACCGCATCGCCGAGATCCGGCTGGCCGACAAGTTCGCGCTTCTGCCGGTGCTCGGCAACCAGGTCTGGGACTGGCAGGAGGCGCTGGCCGAATATTCCGATCCCGGCTATGCCGAGCACGGCCAGCTCACCGTCACCTACCTTACCGAAGCACACCGCGCCTGCGCGCAACGCATCAGCCAGTGGATGCATGACTGCGGCTTCGACGAGGTGGGCATCGACGCGGTCGGCAATGTGGTCGGCGTCTATCACGGCAGCGATGCGGTCGCCAGACGCCTGCTCACCGGCAGCCACTACGACACCGTACGCAACGGCGGCAAGTACGACGGACGGCTCGGCATCTTCGTGCCGATGGCCTGTGTGCGTGAGCTGCACCGCGCCCATCGGCGCCTGCCGTTCGGCATCGAAGTGGTGGCCTTCGCCGAAGAGGAAGGCCAGCGCTACAAGGCCACCTTCCTCGGCTCGGGCGCACTCACCGGCCACTTCGACACGCGCTGGCTGGACCAGTCCGACGCCGATGGCGTCACGATGCGCGACGCCATGGCACACGCCGGCCTGTGCAGCGCCGACATCCCGAAGATCGCGCGCAACCCGGCCGCCTACCTCGGTTTCGTCGAGGTTCACATCGAGCAGGGGCCGGTGTTGAACGAGATCGGTCTGCCGCTCGGCGTGGTCACCTCGATCAACGGCAGCGTGCGCTACGTGGGCGAGGTCATCGGCATGGCCAGCCACGCCGGCACCACGCCGATGGGCCGCCGGCGCGACGCCGCCACCGCCGCGGCCGAACTCGCGGTGTATGTGGAGCAACGGGCCGCCAGCGTGCCCCATCTCGTGGGCACCATGGGCATGCTTGCGGTACCGAATGGCTCGATCAACGTGGTGCCGGGCCACTGCCAGTTCAGCCTCGACATTCGCGCCACGACCAACGAGGTGCGCGACGCCTGCGCGGCCGACGTGCTGGCGAAGCTCGCCGACATTTGCACGCGCCGCGGCGTCAGCCACCGCATCGAGGAGACGATGTGCGCCGCGGCGGCGCCAAGCCACCCCGA
>CANJKD010000437.1 GCA_947474415.1 Burkholderiales bacterium
CATGGTGCTGCAAGGCCAGCGTACGCACGCCCTGCACGACCGGGCCCACCAGCCAGCCGGCTCGGCGAACTGGTCGGCGGCGCTGGCGAAGCGCGCGAAGAAGGCGTCGTTGTCGACCAGGAACTCGTCGACGAAGTGGCGCGCCTGCTGCAACAGCGCGGTGTCACTGGCCACGGCTGCGGCGTCGAGGAAGATCGCGAGGTCCATCGCGCCGTCGGGCTCGCCGTCGAACAGCCAACCGCGCAGGGTCTGCTTGAAGGCCGCCAGCGGCTGGCACCACAGCCGGTTGCTCAGCATCATGTTGCCGGGGCAGCACGGGTAGCCGCAGGTGATCAGCGCGGCGGTGACGCGCTCGGCCAGGGCGCCGAGGCCGGTGAACTCAAGGGTCTCCTCGGCGTGGTTGGTTTGGGCATGCACCCACGGCTGGCCTGCATGGCGAGTTCGCGGACTGACCCCGATCTGACGCGAATCCAACGCCAGCTGACAACATGAATGTCCCCTGCTTGCAGCGCGCAAGTTCGCCACCGCCGTGGCCCGCGCTGCCGACGCAGCGCCGCTTGTCAGCGGCCGGCCACATCAAACCTTGCGACGAATGGCAGGCCGGGCGGCACCCTCGGCATCCCAGGCGCCGGTATCGAACCAGGGCTCGCCGCGCAAGCAGCTCGCCAGCATCTCCAGCCCGTCGAGGCCCCAGAACAGCCGGCCATCGACTTCGACGCTGGGCACGCCGAAGATGCCGCGCGCGAGCGCCTCGGCGGTGGCGTCTTTCAGCGCCTGCTTGATGGCCGGGTCGGTCGGGGCGATGCGGGGTGCAAGTTCGAGGGCCAGCGCTTTGATCCGGTCGGCATCGTTCGCGTCGCCACCACCACGCCACACATGGCGCAACACCGCCTCGCAGACACGCCGGTTCGGCGTGCCGCCCTCGGGCGCACAGGCGAGCATCAAGCGCAGGTGGGCGAGCGGGTTGAACGGGTGCTGCGCAGGCGTCTGCAATTCGATGCCATGGCGGTGCGCAAGCCAGTGCACCTGGCGGAAGGTCCAGGCCCGCTTCGGCTCGATCTCGGCCGGGCCCTTCTGGCCCCAGTGCGCGAGCAGGCCGGCGAACAGAACGGGGCGGTACGAAACGCTGTAAGACACGCCTTCCAGCACCTGCGGCAGGCGCTCGAACGCGAGGTGGGCATACGGCGAAACGGGATCGAACCAGAAGTTGAGGTGTTTCATGTGCGGGCCATTTGACTCACTGACGGGTGCCGGCAAAAAACCTCACGCGCGATCAGTGTGAGCGACTGAAATCGTGGGTGCGGCTCATCTAAAGCGGATGGCGTGGAACGGCGGTTTCGGGGCATTCATGTGGCGCGCCAACTGAACGATGCAGAAGCCAGGGCCGAGGCGGTGCCCGGAAGACGACTCGAGGAGAAATTCTAGTGGGCGGCCGCAGGTCAGGCCGAAGGCCTAACCTGCCTTGAACCCCGCCACCTCGAACTGCGCGCGCCGCACGTCCAGCGATTCGCCGATGCGCCGCTTGGCCGCTTCGTCGAGCACCGACCAGCTCGCGATCTCGTCGATGGTGCGCATGCAGCCGAGGCACCAGCCGGTGCGTTCGTCCATCTTGCAGACGCTGGTGCACGGGCTCTCCACCGACGCATCATGGATTGTCGTCATGTCGTTTGCACCACGTCGTGAACCGGCGCGCCGGTGAGTTGCGCGAGTTCCGCGGGACTCAGGCGGAACACGCCGTTCGGGTGGCCGGCGGCGGCCCAGATCTCGTCGAAGCGGAACAGTTCGCGGTCGATCAGCGTCACCGACGCTTGCGCATGCGCCAGCGGTGCCACGCCGCCGATGCTGAAGCCGGTGCGTGCCTTCACGAACGCGGCATCGGCACGCCCCAATGCACCGACGACGGCGCCCACCTTCTTCTCGTCGACGCGCCGGTCGCCGGAGGTGACGACGAGCACGGCCACATCGTCGGCGCGACGCCGGAAGATCACGCTCTTGGCGATCTGGCCAACGGCCACGCCGAGTGCGTCGGCCGCTTCCTGCGATGTACGCGCCGCCACGTCGAGGAACACCGGCGCATGGGTGTGCCCCTGCGCTGCCAGCTGTGCGCTGACGCGGCGGAAGCCTTCGGGGCGGTCGATCAACACCGCGGCGACCACATCGAGCAAGGGTTCGTTCATGCCACCGCCCTCGCATTCGCCCGCTTCGCCAGCAGCGCATTGCCGGTGCGTGAAACCGGCTTGCGGCCGATCACGTTCGAGATGTATTCGGCAGCGTCGACCAGCCGTTCGATGTCGATGCCGGTTTCGATGCCCAGGCCGTTCAGCATGAACAGCACGTCTTCGGTGCCGACGTTGCCGGTTGCGCCCTTCGCGTACGGGCAGCCGCCCAGGCCGGCCACGCTGGCGTCGAAAGTGTGGATGCCCAGCTCCAGGCAGGCGTAGATATTGGCAATCGCCTGGCCGTAGGTGTCGTGGAAGTGGCCGCTGACTTCAGCAACGGGGAAGTGCTTCAGCGCGCGCGCCATCGCGGCCTGCACGCGCTTCGGCGTGCCGACGCCGATGGTGTCGGCGATGCCGCAGTGGTCGACGCCGATGCCCTTCATCAGCCGCACGACGCGCTCGACCTCATCGGGCGTGACCTCGCCCTGGTACGGGCAGCCCAGCGCCACCGAGACCGCGCAGCGCACCTTGATCGCATGGGCGTGCGCGGCTTCAACGACGGGGCGAAAGCGCTCGATGCTCTCTTCGACGCTGCAGTTGATGTTGCGCTGGCTGAAGGCCTCGCTGGCGGCGCCGAACACGACGATTTCGTCAGGCAGGATGGCCGCGTTGGCAATGGCCGCCTCGAAGCCCTTCAGGTTCGGCGTCAGCACCGAATAGCGCACGCCAGGGCGGCGCTTCAAACCCGCCATCACCTCGGCGTTGTCGGCCATCTGCGGCACCCATTTCGGGCTGACGTAGCTGGTGACCTCGATCTCGCGCAGGCCAGCCGCCTGCAACCGGTGGACGAGTTCGATCTTGACGGCAGCGGCCACCGGCTGCTGCTCGTTCTGCAGGCCGTCACGCGGGCCAACTTCGACGAGTGTCACATGGGAAGGAATCATGCTGAAAGTCTCATTGGGGTGACGGATGGGCCACACCGGCCCCCCGAGGTAGGGATGGCACCGAGCGGGCAGACTTCGCACCATGACGGCATGTCAGTTTCCGCACTCGCTCTCGACCCCACCATGCGCCTGCGCGTCGCCACGCGCATTCATTTTGCGCTGTTGCGCCACTATGGCGAGCGGGTCTCGGTCAGTGCCCTGCTCCAGGGCAGCAACGAGATGCGTGAGGCCTTGTGGGTCTGCGAAGCGTCGAGCCAGGCTGAACTGGTGGCGCTGGCCACGCGGTTCACACGGCTC
>CANJKD010000438.1 GCA_947474415.1 Burkholderiales bacterium
CGACAGATCGGAGGGGTCGCCAACTTCAACCCCTGAATCGCTGCGATCCCTGCCTTGCAGGGGCCCTCTTTCGCGATTCATGGGTTGGCCCCAATAATCGACCCGATGCGGATCGAATGGGTCTCGGGAATTTCGCTGTGGCCGAGCACCCGCAAGCGGGGCGCAGCACGCTTCAGCAGCCGCGCCAAGGGCGCGCGGATCATGTCGGGCACCAGCAGGCAGGCCGGGTGGCCCAGGTCTTCCTGGCGCTTCGCGGAATCGGCCGCGCTCTTCGCCAGCGTTTCGGCCACGCCCGGGTCCAGGGCGGCGCCGTGCGGCGAGTTCAGGGCCTGCGTGACGAGCCGTTCCAGCTCGGGTTCGAGCGCAATCACTTCCAGCTCGCGGGTCGGGCCGTAGATCTGCTGCACGATGCTGGGCGCGAGGTGAATGCGGATGCGCCGGGCCAGTTCGCCGGGGTCGGTGACAGTGGCGGCGGCATCGGCCAGGCTCTCGACGATGGAGCGCATGTCGCGGATGTGCACGCCTTCTTCGAGAAGAAGCTGCAGAACCTTTTGCAGTGCGGCAATGCCAACCATCTTGGGGACCACGTCTTCGATCAGTTTCGGAGCCAGCTTGGTCACATGCTCGACCAGCTGCTGGGTCTCGACCCGGCCCAGCAATTTGGCCGCGTGGAGTTGCATCAAGTGTGAAAGATGGGTGGCCACCACGGTCGAGCAATCAACAACCGTAAACCCGGCCATTTGGGCCGACTCGCGCTGGCGCTCTTCGATCCAGGTGGCGGGCAGACCGAAGGCCGGGTCGACGGTGCGCGTGCCGATGAGTTGCGTGGTCGCGCCGCCGGGGTTGATGGCCAGCAGCATGCCGGGGAAGGCCTCGCCCTCACCCACCACGGCGCCGCGCAGCGTGAGGCGGTAGGCGCTCGGCTTCAGCTCCAGGTTGTCGCGGATGTGCACCGGCGGCGGCAGAAAGCCCACGTCTTGCGCGAACTTCTTGCGCACGCCCTTGATGCGGCCGAGCAAGTCCCCGGCCCGCGCCTTGTCGACCAGCGCGATCAGCCGGTAGCCCACCTCCAGGCCCAGCGTGTCGACCGGCATCAGGTCGTCCCAGGTCGCTTCGGGGTTGGCCTGCGCCGCCTCGGCGGGGCGTGGCACCGGCGCTTCCTGGGCGCGCTGGTTGCGCCGGTTCATCCACCAGGCGGCGTAACCGAAGGCCGAGGCAAGCGCCAGGAACACGAGGTTCGGCATGCCGGGAATGATGCCCAGCAGCGCGATCACGCCGGCCGTGATGCCGAGCGACTTGGGCGAGTCGAACACCTGCTTGGCGATCTGGCTGCCAACGTCTTCTTCCTTGCCGACGCGCGACACCACCATCGCCGCCGCCACCGAGATCAGCAGCGCCGGAATCTGTGCCACCAGCGCATCGCCAACCGCGAGCAAGATGTAGCTGTTCGCGGCCTGCGCGGCGCTCAGGTCGTGCTGCGCCACGCCGATCACGAAGCCGCCGATGATGTTGATGAACAGGATCAACAGGCCGGCCATCGCATCGCCGCGCACGTACTTGCTGGCACCGTCCATGGAGCCGAAGAACTGGGCTTCGTCGCCGAGTTCGACGCGCCTGCGCTTGGCTTCCTTGTCGTCGATCTGGCCCGCGTTCAGGTCGGCATCGATCGCCATCTGCTTGCCGGGCATCGCGTCCAGGGTGAAGCGCGCGCCGACTTCGGCGATGCGTTCGGCGCCCTTGGTCACGACGATGAAGTTGATCACCACCAGGATCGCGAACACGATCAGGCCGACCGCGAAATTGCCACCGATCAGGAAGTGGCCGAACGACTCGATCACCGCGCCGGCCGCGCCCGCACCAGTGTGGCCTTCGAGCAGCACCACACGCGTCGAAGCCACGTTCAGTGACAGCCGCAGCAAGGTCGTCAGAAGGATGACCGACGGGAAGGCCGCGAAGTCGAGCGGCTTGACCATGTAGGCCGCCACCATCATCACCATCAGCGCCATCGCGATGTTGAAGGTGAACAGCACGTCGAGCGCGAAGGGCGGCAGCGGCAGCACCATCATCGCCAGGATCATCACGACCACCAGCGGCGCCATCATCGAGCGGATGAACTTGGCGTTCGGGCCCAGCCAGGCCTGCAGTTGCTGCATCAGCGGGTTCATTCAGTGTCCTTCACGGGCGCAACAGCGGCGGGCTTGTGGTGCGGGTCGAGTTCGCGCGGCACATCGAGGTCGGGGAAGGTGGCGGGCATCGCGAGGCGGCCGGCGAGCGCGGCGCGCAGCTGGTACACATAGGCCAGCACCTGGGCCACGGCAGCGAACAGCGCGGCCGGCACCTCGTGGTCGATCTCGGCGTGGGCATACAGAGCACGCGCCAGCACCGGCGCTTCCAGCACCGGCACCTTCGAGGCATTGGCCAGGTCGCGGATCGTCAGCGCGAACAGGTCGGCGCCCTTCGCCACCACGCGGGGCGCGCCCATGCTCTTCTCGTCGTACTTCAGCGCCACCGCGTAGTGGGTCGGGTTCATCACGACCAGGTCGGCCGTGGGCACGGCCGTCAGCATGCGGCGCTTCGAGACCTCGCGCACGCGGGCGCGAATCTTCCCCTTGATTTCCTGGTTGCCCTGCAGTTCCTTGTTTTCCTGCTTGATCTCGGTGTGGCTCATGCGCAGCCGCTGGGCGTGCTGGAAGCGCTGCAGCGGCACGTCGATGGCAGCGAACAGCGCGAGCGCCAGCAACATCAGCATCACGCCACCGAGTATGGTGCTGGCGGCTTGGTTGATGCCGGCCGGCAAGGGCATGGCCAACAGGGCGGTGAACTCGTCGATGTGGCTCTTCAGGTAGAGCGCGCCGATGGCGCCGATCACGATGGCCAGCACACTGGCTTTCAGCACATCGACGAGCTTGTCTTTGGAAACGATGCCGACCAGCCCGTGCAGCGGGTTGAGCTTGCCGAACTGCGGCAGCAGCGGCTTGAGCGTGAAGTTCCAGCCGCCCATCGCGATGCCGGCGCCGACGCCTGTGAGCGCCATCAGCGCGCCGAAGGGCAGCACGACCCACAACATGCGCAGCGTCAGTTCCTGCAGCCGAGCCGTCATGAAGCCGGTGTTCTGCACCATGGCCGCATCGAAGCGCAGCCCATGCAGCAGGATCTGCTTCATCCAGTCGGACAGCATCGGCATGGTGGCCACCAGCACCGAGCCACCGGCCGCGATGGCCGCAAAGTGCCCCAGGTCTTTCGAACGTGCGACCTGTCCCTCTTCACGCGCCTTGGCAATGCGTTTGGGGGTGGCAGGTTGGGTGCGGTCTTGGGAGTCTTGGTCGGCCATGGCGAGGCGCCGGGTTCGGGCGCTTCGTCATTGTTCCGGGGTGGGCCGAAAACTTGAGGCGGATCAA
>CANJKD010000439.1 GCA_947474415.1 Burkholderiales bacterium
AGAAGCCGCAGTGCACGCACTTGCGAAGAATGGCTTCGGCGGCAGCGCCGTCGGCCGTGCCTTTGAATTCGGGAGCGAGCTTGGTTTGCATGGTGTGACTTCAGAGCCCGGGATAGATCCGGCCGGGGTTGAATACACCGGCCGGATCGAAAGAAGCCTTCAGCTCGCGGTGGATGCGTGCCAGCGGCGCGCTCAGCGGTGCGAACACGCCGGCCGACTTGTCTTGCGCGATGAACAGCGTGGCGTGGCCACCGACGCCTGCCGTGGCTTCGCGCACCGCAGAGGCCGGCAACGTGCTGCACAACCAGCGCTGCGCGCCGCCCCATTCGATCAGCAGGTCGCCGCCCAAGGCGAAGGGCGGCGCGGTCTGCGGCACCGACAGCCGCCACAGCGCGGCGCCGGCCTGCACCGCGGCTCGTGCCTTCACGAAGTATTCATCGTGCTGGTTGCGGATGCCGTTCCAGAACGCTGCCGCCGCATCGACGTCGACCACTTCGCCGCCGATGCGCGAACGCGCCGCCTGCACCGCGGCCACAGCGCCGCTGACGCGCAGCAACAGGCTGCCGTTCCACCACGCGCTGGCATTCAACGGCAGCGGCTGGCCGCCCCAGGCGTTGAGGCGCATCAGGGCGCTGGCCTCATCCATCTCCAGCGCCAGCGTCAGCGTGGCGGGCGCCAGCGGCAGCACCTTCAGCGAGACTTCGAGCACCACGCCGAGCGTGCCGAGCGAACCCGCGAGCAGGCGCGACACGTCATAGCCCGCCACGTTCTTCATCACCTGGCCGCCAAACGTCAGCACCTCGCCGCGGCCGTTCAGCATCGTCGCGCCGAGCACGTAGTCGCGCACCGAGCCGACCGCCGCGCGCGACGGGCCGGCGAGGCCGGCCGCGACCATGCCACCGACCGTGGCGCCACACTCGGCCGCTTGCTTGCCAACGTGCTTGCCAAGGTGCGTGCTCGTGGCGCCGAAGTGCGGTGGCTCGAACGGCAGGCACTGGCCTTTCGTGGCGAGCAGCGCTTCGAGTTCGGCCAGCGGCGTGCCACAGCGCGTGGTGACGACCAGTTCGGTCGGCTCATAGCTCGGCGTGCCTTGCAGTGCACGCGTGTCGAGCACCTCGCCCACAGCCGCCTCGCCATAGAAGGCCTTGCTGCCGCCGCCGCGAATGCACAGTGTCGTGCCATTCGCGCGGGCTGCCTGCACGCGGTCGACCAGGCCTTGAAGTTCGGGATCGTTCGGGTTCATCGTCGAGTGGTCATCAAAGACCGTCAAAGGAAAGCGTGGTCAAAACCTTGGCAGGTCGGGGAAGGGCAGGAGCCCACGCTTCACGTGCATTTTTCCGTACTCGGCACAGCGTGCCAGCGAAGGAATCACCTTGCCGGGGTTCAGCAAGGCCTTTGGGTCGAACGCACGCTTCAGCGCCAGCATCTGCTCGCGTTCGGCCGGCGCGAACTGCACGCACATGGCAGACAACTTCTCGATGCCCACACCATGTTCGCCCGAGACTGTGCCGCCCATCGCGACGCTGGTTTCCAGAATGTCGGCGCCGAACAGTTCGCAGCGGTGGAATTCGTCCGGGTCATTCGCGTCGAACATGATCAGCGGGTGCAGGTTGCCGTCGCCGGCATGGAATACGTTCAGGCAGCGCAACCGGTACTTCTTCTCCATCGCCTCGATGGCGAGCAGGATGTCCGACAAGCGCTTGCGCGGGATGGTGGAATCCATGCACATGTAGTCGGGGCTCAGGCGGCCGGTGGCGGGGAAGGCGTTCTTGCGCCCGCTCCAGAACTTCAGGCGCTGGGCCTCGCTCTGGCTCACTTCGATGCGCGTGGCGCCGCTGGCCACCAGCACCGTTTCCATGCGGCCGATTTCCTCGGCCACCTCTTCGGGTGTGCCGTCGCTTTCGCACAGCAGGATGGCCACCGCGCTCAGGTCGTAGCCGGCGTGCACATAGTCTTCCACGGCGGCCGTCATCGGCTTGTCCATCATCTCCAGGCCGGCCGGGATGATGCCGGCGGCGATCACGTTCGCGACGGCATCGCCGCATTTGCGCACGTCGTCGAAGCTGGCCATGATGCAGCGCGCCAGCAGCGGCCTGGGAATGAGCTTGACGGTGACTTCGATCGTGACGGCCAGCATGCCTTCGCTGCCGACCAGCACGCTCATCAGGTCGAGGCCGGCGCAGTCGAGCGCCTCGGAACCGAAATCGACCGCCTCACCTTCGACCGTGAAGCCGCGCACGCGCAGCACGTTGTGCAGGGTCAGGCCGTACTTCAGGCAGTGCACGCCGCCCGAGTTCTCGGCCACGTTGCCGCCGATGGTGCAGGCGATCTGGCTGCTCGGGTCGGGCGCGTAATACAGGCCGTGCTTCGCGGCGGCTTCGCTGATGGCAAGGTTGCGCACGCCGCATTGGACCGTGGCGGTGCGCGCCACCGCGTCCACCTTCAGGATCTTGTTGAACTTCGCCAGGCTCAGCGTCACGCCGAGCTTGTTCGGCAGCGCCCCGCCAGACAAGCCGGTGCCGGCGCCGCGCGCCACCACCGGCACATCGAGCGCGTGACAGGCGTGCAGCAGTGCGGCCACCTGCGCCTCGGTCTCGGGTAGAGCGACCACGAGTGGCTGCTCGCGGTAAGCGGTCAGGCCGTCGCATTCGTAGGGCGTGGTGTCTTCGCGGTGCCAGAGCAGGGCGTGCGCCGGCACCAGCGGAGCCAGCGCTGCGACCACCTCGCGCTGGCGGGCGTTGCGCTGTTCGATGTCGGCGGCAATGTTGGCGTAGGCGGGCAAGTGGGCATTCATGGCGGGTGGGCTCCTGCGGTAGGGGCGTATTGCGCATACAGCACATGACGTCGCAACGGATGGCCTTGGGCCAGCCTCGGGTGGTCGAATTCTCCACGCCGCACGAGGCCGATGCGCTGCATCACGGCCTGCGACGCGGTGTTGATGACGGCCGTGAACGACACGATCTGCGGCAACCCCAGCACCTCGAAGCCATGGTGCAGGGCCGGCAGGGCCGCCTCGGCGGCATGGCCTTGGCCGCACGCTGCCTGCGCGAGCCGCCAGCCGATCTCGTGCGGCTGCGCGACGATGCCGGCCACCGGCAATTCGAACGGCAGCTTCGGGCTGATGCCGACGAAGCCGGCGAAGCCGATTCCCTGCACATCGAGCGCCCACAGGCCGAAGCCGTGAGGGTCGATGTGGACGCGGATGCGTCGGGCCATGGCATCGCTGTCGTCGCGCGACAGGCGCGCGATGAGGTGGCGCATCACGTCGGCATCGGCGTTCATCGCGGCGAACGGCGCGAGGTCGGCGTCAGTCCATTGGCGCAGTCGCACGAGTGCGCCGTGCAGAGGGTTCGGGGCATCGGTGGCGGGTGGCATGAGGAGTTCTTGCCGAATGTAGC
>CANJKD010000440.1 GCA_947474415.1 Burkholderiales bacterium
CCGGCGTTGCGCACGTCAGCGCGAACCATCATGCCGATCAGGTGCGCGACATGCCGAACCTTCACGCGCAGGTCGCGTTCGCAGCCGAGCGCGCCGACGAGCCGCAGGCCCTGCCAAGCGCCCAGCGTGAACTGGCCGCCGTCGGTGCGATCGATACCCAACCGGGAAAGGTAGCTGTCGGCGCTGCGCTCGCGCTCGGCGGCGGCATCGGAGGTGAAGGCTTCGGGGTGCGCGTCAAGCATTTCGTCGCGCAGGGCCTTGTAGGCTGCGAGGTCACGCGGTGCGAGGCGACGGATGGCGAGCGGTTCGGGCACTTTGCTCGGACTCCGCCTGCTCGGGCATTTGCCAGCTCAACCGTTCGCCTGCAGCTGTTGCAGTTCGGCGAGCGTGTTGGCATTGGCAAAGGCCTGCGGGTCGTCGAAGCAGACCTCGACGCAGTGGTGCATCGCCGTCCAGCGGTCGATCTTGCGCTGTCCACCCTGGGTGAAGGCCACCAGGCTTTCAAGCAGCATGGCGCGCATCAGGCAAAACACCGGTTGCACCTGCATCCGGCCGTCTTCCCGCGTGGTCGCCATGGCGATGTCCGCGTTCTCCGCTTCCAGGGCAAGCGCCAGGCGTTGCACCAGATCGGTCGGAAACAGCGGCGAGTCGCAGGGCACGGTCACGAGGTAAGGCGTTTCACAGTGCTCCAGGCCCGCCAGGAAGCCCGCCAGCGGGCCGGCGTAGTCGGGCAGGGCATCGGGCCACACCGGCGCGCCCATCGCCTCGTAGGCTCCCAGATTCCGGTTTGCGTTGATCAGCAGCTGGCCCACCTGCGGCCCGAGGCGCAGCAACGCGTGCAGCGCCATCGGAATGCCCTGATGGTTCTGCAGCCCTTTGTCGACCCCGCCCATGCGGCTGCCGCGCCCACCCGCGAGTATCAGGCCGGTGATGTCGCGTGGATTTATCACGCGGTCACCCGCCGATGTAGTGCATTTCGACGCGCCGCTCGCGGGCGCCCGAAGCGCCGGGCGAATCCGGGCCCTCGCCCGCCGCCGCCGCACTGCGAAGCTCCGAATACCGGTCGGTGCGTGCCTGCCAGATGAGGCCGATCGCGCCTGCGATCTGTTCGTCGCTGTAGCTGGCGCGCAGCAGGGCGCGCAGGTCATGGCCCTGGCTCGCGAACAGGCACAGGAAGAGCTTGCCTTCGGTCGACAGCCGGGCCCGGTTGCAGTCTTGGCAAAACGCCTGCGTGACGCTGGAGATCACGCCGATTTCACCGCTGCCGTCGAGGTAGCGCCAGCGCTCGGCGGTCTCGCCGCTGACGTTCGCTTCGATGGCTTCGAGCGGGTGCGCGGCGTGGATGCGCGCGACGACCTCGGCAGATGGCAAGACCTCGTCCATGCGCCAGCCGTTGGTGGCGCCCACGTCCATGTACTCGATGAAACGCAGCACGATCGGCGTGCCCTTGAAGTGGCGCGCCATCGCGAGGATCTGCCCGTCATTGGTGCCGCGCTTCACGACCATGTTGACCTTGATCGGGCCCAGCCCCACGCGCTGCGCTTCTTCGATGCCCGCCAGAACCTCGGCGACCGGGAAGTCGGCATCGTTCATGCGGCGGAAGATGGCATCGTCGAGCGCGTCGAGGCTGACTGTCACGCGCTTCAGGCCGGCGTCTTTCAGGGCCTGCGCCTTGCGCGCGAGCACCGAGCCGTTCGTCGTCAGCGTCAGGTCCAGCGCATCGCCATTGGGGGTGCGCAAGGCGGCCAGCATCGCCACCAGTACTTCGAGGTTCTTGCGCAGCAGCGGTTCGCCCCCGGTCAGGCGGATCTTGCGTACGCCGTGGGCGACGAAGAGGCGCGCCGTGCGGGTGATTTCCTCGAAGCTCAGCAGCGACGTTTGCGGCAGGAAGTCGTAGTGCTTGTCGAACACTTCCTTCGGCATGCAGTAGCTGCAACGAAAGTTGCAGCGGTCAGTGACCGAGATGCGCAGGTCGCGTAACGGGCGTCCCAGTGCATCGCCCAGCAGGCCGTTCGGCCGCATGGCAGTGAGCGGAATACGCGGCAGTGCAGCGGCGTAGCGGTTGTCAGCGAGCGGGATCACTTTTTCGGCCATGCCTGGATTGTGCCTGTGCGGTGCCGGCCCATTAACCGACGGGCTGCAACCGCCACGCTGGCCTGAAGGGCGTGTGCCCGTGCGGCCGCAGTCAGTAGACGTTTCGCGCCGCGCCTGCAGGCGGCTTGGGCGCTGCCGCATCGATGGGCGCGGCCCCGTCGAGGCCGAGTTCGGCGCGGCGCGCGCCGGTGAAGCGCTTGGCCCAGTAGGCGGCGCCCATGTCTTCCACGCGCACTTCGCCGCCGGGCTTCGGCGCGTGAATGAACTTGCCTTCGCCGACGTAGATGCCGACGTGCGAGAAGGTGCGGCGCATGGTGTTGAAGAACACCAGGTCGCCGGGCTTCAACTCGTTGCGCCTGATGCTCGCCAGGCCGGCGGCCGTGGCCTGTTCGTCGGCGCGCCGCGGCAGCACCAGGCCCACGCTCATCTCGAACACGTGGCGGGTGAAGCCGCTGCAGTCGAAGCCGCGGTCGGCGTTGTTGCCGCCGCGGCGGTAGGGCACGCCGAGGAAATTCATCGCCGTGAGCACCATGTCGGAGGCCTTGTCGCGCATGCGCTCAACAAAAGCGTTGTCTGACGGCGGCGAGGCAGCAGGTGCGTTGAGGAGGCCCTTTCCTGCAAGAAAGCGCGTCACCGCGTCGGCGGCGCTGCTGGCAGGAAGCAAGGCGGCGGGTTCGGACGGATCGGGAGCCGACATGGCCACCACGGGAAGCGTGGCCAGCAGAGCCGCCAATGCGAGGCGTCGCCCTTGGGTTGCAAGGCTGATCCTGAATTTCGGCATGGCGCGCAGGATAGGAGAGTGGGTGCCTGACGTCAACCCGAAAATATCAATCGTGACAAAGACTTGGCATTGTTTTAGATGATTGCTGGCACTGTGGCCGAGGGCGGTCGGTTCGATCCGAGCAGGCCGGTTGCGCTATCGTGCGCGAGCCATTTCACGGAAACAAAATGTTCAATGCGCTGCTGCTTGAAAAGTCCGACGCCGGTTTTACCGCAAGCGTCCGGCCCGTGGATGACGCGAAGCTTCCCGAAGGCGATGTGCTGGTTCAGGTTCAGCACTCGACCCTCAACTACAAGGACGGCCTGGCCATCACCAACAAGGGCCCGGTGGTGCGTTCCTGGCCGATGGTGGCGGGCATCGACGGCGCCGGCACCGTTCTCGAAAGCAGCCACCCGGCATGGAAGGCCGGCGACCGGTTCGTGCACAACGGCTGGGGCGTCGGCGAAACACGCTGGGGTTGCCTGGCCGAACGAGCCCGCCTGATGGGCGACTGGCTAGTGCCCTTGCCCTCGGCGTTCTCG
>CANJKD010000441.1 GCA_947474415.1 Burkholderiales bacterium
ACGAAAGTGCGGCCAAGCCGTCCAGCACATTCGATCTTGTCGGCGGCGAAGCGGCCGTGCGCGGGCTGGTCGATCGCTTCTACGACCTGATGGACCTCGACGCCGGCTATGCCACCCTGCGGGCGCTGCACCCGAGCACACTTGACGGGTCACGCGACAAGCTGTTCTGGTTCCTTTGCGGCTGGCTCGGCGGCCCGCAATACTTCGTCGAACGCTTCGGTCACCCGATGCTGCGGGCGCGC
This sequence comes from Burkholderiales bacterium, assembly GCA_947474415.1. Classification (GTDB taxonomy): domain Bacteria; phylum Pseudomonadota; class Gammaproteobacteria; order Burkholderiales; family Burkholderiaceae_C; genus LMDS01. Next base: position 243 of record CANJKD010000441.1, read on the forward strand.
CACATGCCGTTCAGCATTGGCATCGTGGAGCGTGACCAATGGCTCGCCTGCATGGCGCAGGCGATGACCGAACTGAAGTTCGATCCGCAGTTGGCTCATCGACTGAGCGAGTCGTTCTTCGGCACGGCCGACTGGATGCGCAACCGAGGGGCCTGACGCCCTGCGTGTAGTGGCGTCGGGTCAGGCCGGCACGGCCCGTGACGCCGAGGCCAGCAGCACGACCAGTGCACCCGCGCCGCCCTGGGCTGCGCGCGCCTGCGTGAAGGCGATGACCTCGTTTTTCTGCACAAGCCAGCTCTTCACCTTGCCCTTCAGCACCGGTTCGCGGCCCGGCGAGCCGTGGCCCTTACCGTGCACCACGCGCACACAGCGGCAGCCGCTGCGGCCGGCGTCGCGCAGGAAGGCGCCGAGCGCTTCACGGGCCTCGTCGCGGCGCAGGCCGTGCAGGTCGAGTTGCGCCTGGATCGCCCACACGCCGCGCCGCAGCTTGCGCACCACTTCGGGCCCGATGCCGCGGCGCCTGAACGACAACGCGTCGTCGGTTTCGAGCAGCGATTCCACGTCGAAGTCATCGGACAGCGCTTCCACCATCACGGCTGCTTCATCGGCCAGGCGTTGGCGCGGGATGGCGCTCGGCTTGGCCGTTCCGACCATCGCCCCGGCGGCTTTTCGGAGCGGCACCACCAAGCCGACGGTGAGGCTGAAGATGTCGCGCTCGCGCTGTTCGAGAGCGGCTTGTGCAGCGGCCTGCGCGGCGGCCTCGGCTGCTTCGCGGCGCGCGCGCTGCAGGGCCGCCTTGACTCGCCCGAGTTCATGCAGGCCGCTGGCTTTCACCTTGGTAACCCTCAGAGCAAGCCGCGCTCGGCGAACGAGATCACCTCGCCGTGGCCGACCACCAGGTGGTCGAGCACGCGCACGTCGATCAGCTGCAGGGCGCTCTTCAGCGTCTGCGTCAAATACTCGTCGGCGCGCGAAGGCTCGGCCGCGCCCGACGGGTGGTTGTGCGCCAGAATCACCGCCGCGCAGCCCAGTTCGAGCGCCCGCTTCGCGACCTCGCGCGGGTAGACACTGGCCTGCGTCAAGGTGCCGCGAAACATTTCTTCGAACCGGACCAGGCGGCTTTGGGCGTCGAGGAACATCACCGCGAAGACTTCGTGTTCGCGCGCGCCGAGCTGCAGTTGCAGGTACTGCTTGACCTTCGGTGGCGCGTCGAACACCGGGCGCTGCTTCAGCTCTTGGGCCAGCGCGCGCCGCGCGATCTCGATCACTGCTGCCATCTCGGCGCGCTTCGCCGGGCCCAAGCCTTTCACGTCTTTCAGGTGGGCCACATCGGTGTGCAGCAGGCCGGTGATGCCGCCGAATCGGTCGAGCATCTGCTGCGCGAGTTGCAGCACCGAGACACCGGGCAGCCCGGTGCGCAGCAGCAGCGCGATCAGCTCGGCATCGGCGAGCGCGGCCGGGCCGTGGGCTAGCAGCTTTTCACGTGGGCGCGCGTCGGGCGGGATGTCCTTGAGAACCATGGTTGCTTGTGCCGCTGCCAGCCGGTACCGCCTCGTAAAATCACGCCAGTCTATCGGCACAGTCTATTGGCAACCTCGCCTCACCAGGATTTCCCTTGAACCACGTCCAGCCCGGATCGTTCCTGACCTTGCACTACCGCCTCTCGGGGCCGGACGGCGCGGACCTCATCAACACCTTCCACGACAAGCCGGCCACCTTGTCGCTCGGCACCGGCGAACTCGCGCCTGCCATGGAGGTGCGTTTGCTGGGCCTGCCCGAAGGTGCGCGCCAGTCGTTCGAGCTGGCGCCGGGTGAGGCCTTCGGCGAGCGCAACGCCGACATGCTGCAGCGCGTGAATCGCTCGCTGCTCGACGAGCTGGGCGACCCAGCCGAGCAGTACAGCGTGGGCGACGTGGTGCAGTTCCCCACGCCGGACGGGCAGGGTGTCTACGCCGGCGTGTTGCGCGAGATCGACGGCGATGTGCTGCTGTTCGACTTCAACCACCCGCTGGCCGGGCGGCCGGTGACCTTCGAGGTCGAACTGATCGGGGTACTCTGATGAATTCGCCACTGGATGAGATCGTGCTGGCCGAGCCGCGCGGTTTTTGTGCCGGCGTGGACCGCGCGATCGAGATCGTCGAGCGTGCGTTGACGAAGTTCGGCGCACCCATCTACGTGCGCCATGAAATCGTCCACAACACCTACGTCGTGAACGACCTGAAGGCGAAGGGCGCGATCTTCATCGAAGACCTGGCCGACGTGCCGCCCGGCGCGACGCTGGTGTTCAGCGCGCACGGCGTGTCGCAGGCGGTCCGCAAGGAGGCAGCGGCGCGTGGCTTCAGCGTGTTCGATGCCACTTGCCCACTCGTCACCAAGGTGCATGTGGAGGTGGCCAAGCTGCACAAGGAAGGCTTCGACTTCATCATGATCGGCCACAAGGGTCACCCCGAAGTCGAGGGCACGATGGGGCAGTTGACCGACGGCATCTACCTCGTCGAGGACGTGGCCGATGTGGCGCTGGTGCAGGTGGCGCAGGCCGACAAGCTGGCGGTGGTGACGCAGACCACGCTGTCGGTCGACGACGCTGCCGAGATCCTGCGCGCCGTGAAACTGCGTTTCCCGAAGGTGCGCGAACCCAAGCAGCAGGACATCTGCTACGCCACGCAAAACCGGCAAGACGCCGTGAAGGTGCTGGCGCCCACGGTCGACATCCTGATCGTCGTCGGCAGTCCGACCAGTTCGAACAGCAACCGCCTGCGCGAACTGGCGCAACGGCTCGGCACCGAGGCCCACATGGTCGACATGCCGGACGATCTTCGGCCGGAGTGGTTCGAAGGCAAGCAGCGTGTTGGCCTGACGGCGGGTGCCTCGGCGCCCGACATCCTCGTGCAGCAGGTGATCGAGCGGCTGCGTGCACTGGGGGCGGTGTCGGTGCGGACCCTGGCCGGGGTCGAAGAGACGGTCCACTTTCCGCTGCCAATGGGGCTGGGCGACAAGGCGATGGGCTTGCTGCCGGGCGCCAAGCCGTAGCTTGGATCGGCGGGCCGTGGGTTCAGCGCGGCGTGCGCGGGTGGAGCGTGATCTTGTGAACCGATGTGGCGGGTGGCTTTGGCGCGGCGCGGTCACACCCATCGCAGCCGCAACC
>CANJKD010000442.1 GCA_947474415.1 Burkholderiales bacterium
GACTGGCACGCTCGCGCCGCCGCGCTCGCCTTCGACGGCCGTGCAGTGATCGCCGGCAAGCGCGTGGCGGCGGTCTCCGGCGAAACCTTCGACTGCATCTCGCCGATCAACGGCCGGGTGCTGACGCAGGTGGCACGGGGCCGCGCCGCCGACATCGATGCGGCGGTGGCATCGGCCCGCGCCGCGTTCGAAGACAAGCGCTGGGCCGGCCAGCCGCCGGCGGCGCGCAAGAAGCTGCTGCAACGCTTCGCCGAGAAGATCTTGGGCGCGCGGGAAGAACTCGCCCTGTTGGAGACGCTCGACATGGGCAAGCCGATCCAGTACAGCCTGGCAGTCGACGTGGGCGCCACCGCGCGCTGCATCGCCTGGTACGGCGAGGCGATCGACAAGGTGTACGACGAGATCGCGCCCACGGGTGCGAACGCGCTGGCCTTGATCACGCGCGAAGCCATGGGCGTGATCGGCGCCGTCGTGCCCTGGAACTACCCGATGATCATGGCCGCCTGGAAGCTCGGGCCCGCGCTGGCCACCGGCAACAGCGTGGTGCTGAAACCCAGCGAGAAGTCACCGTTGACGGCCTTGCGCCTGGCCGAACTGGCCATCGAAGCCGGCTTGCCCGAAGGCGTGTTCAACGTGGTGCCCGGTTTCGGGCAAGAGGCCGGCGAGGCGCTCGCGCTGCACATGGATGTCGACGCCATCGGCTTCACAGGCAGCACGCGCGTGGGCCGCAAGATGCTCGAATATGCGGGCCGCAGCAACCTGAAGCGGGTTTACAACGAACTCGGTGGCAAGTCGGCCTTCATCGTTTTCGCCGACTTCGAGAACGTGACGCGCGCCGCGAAAACAGCCGCTGGCAGCCTGTTCTTCAATGCCGGCGAAAGCTGCAACGCACCGTCTCGTGTGTTCGTGCACGAAAGCATTGCCGACGAGTTCACGGCAATCGTCGAGGCCGAAGCGCCGAAGTACGCGCCCGGTGACCCGCTCGGTGGCAGCTGCGAGATCGGCGCGCTGGTTGACGCCACGCAGATGCGCACCGTGCTCGGCTACATCGAATCCGGCCGCGGCGAAGGCGCACGCCTCATCAGCGGCGGCGGCCAGGTGATGAGCGAGACGGGCGGCTTCTATGTCGAGCCGACCGTGTTCGACGGCGTCACCAACACCATGAAGATCGCCCGCGAAGAAATCTTCGGGCCGGTGCTGTCGGTGATCCGATTCAAGACCGAAGCCGAAGCGGTCGCGATGGCCAACGACAGCGCGTACGGCCTGCAGGCCAGCGTCTGGAGCGACAACATCAACCGCGCGCATCGCGTGGCGCGGGCATTGCGGGCCGGTACCGTGCACGTGAACCAGTACGACGAAGACGACATCACCGTGCCCTTCGGCGGCTTCAAGCAAAGCGGCAACGGGCGCGACAAGTCGCTGCACGCCTTCGACAAGTACACCGAACTCAAGACCACCTGGATTCGCATCGACGCGCCCTGAGCGACACGATCCAAACCATCCCATGCGGGCCGGGCAGCGGGCCGCTCTCAGCCCGGCCCGTACCCCTCGGGGGACCGGCTGACGCACGCGTCAGCCGAGGGGCTCAAAGGAACACCATGAACCACTCTCTCAACGAACAACTGATGGCCCGCAAGGCCGCCGCCACGCCGCGCGGCGTGGGCGTGATGGGCAGCTTCTTCGCCGACCGCGCCGACAACGCCGAGCTGTGGGACGTCGAAGGCCGGCGCTACATCGACTTTGCCGGTGGCATTGCGGTGATGAACACCGGCCACGGCAACCCGAAGGTCGTGGCCGCCATCGCCGAACAGCTCAAGCGCTTCACCCACACCTGCTACCAGGTCGTGCCCTACGAGAGCTACATCGCGCTGGCCGAAAAGCTCAACGCGATGACGCCGGGCACGCACGCGAAGAAGACCGCGCTGTTCTCGACCGGCGCCGAGGCGATCGAGAACGCCATCAAGATCGCACGCTCGTACACCCAGCGCTCCGGCGTGATCGCGTTCAGCGGCGCCTTCCATGGCCGTAGCCTGTTCGCGGTGTCGCTGACCGGCAAGGTCCAGCCCTACAAGGCCGGCTTCGGGCCGTTCGCGCCCGAGGTGTACCACGCGCCCTTCCCCTGCCATTGCGCCAACCTCGACGAGGTCAAGAAGGCCGTACAGAACCTCTTCAAGGCCGACATCGAACCGACCCGCGTCGCGGCCATCGTGTTCGAGCCGGTACAGGGCGAAGGCGGCTTCAACGTGATCCAGCTTGAGGCCGTGCGCTGGTTGCGCGCGCTGTGCGACGAGCACGGCATCGTGCTGATCGCCGACGAGATCCAGACCGGTTTCGGCCGCACCGGCAAGCTGTTCGCGATGGAACACTTCGATGTCGTGCCTGACCTGATGACAATCGCCAAGTCGCTCGCCGGGGGCCTGCCGCTGTCGGCCGTGACAGGCCGTGCCGAGATCATGGACGCGCCCGCGCCCGGCGGCCTGGGCGGCACTTACGCCGGCAACCCACTGGCGATTGCGGCCGCGCATGCGGTGATCGACGTGATGCTCATTGAGCACCTGCCCGAGCGCGGCCAGATGCTGGGCGACCGGCTCAAGGCGGTGCTCGAATCGCTGCGCGCCGACGTGCCGCAGATCGCCGATGTGAGGGGCCTGGGGGCGATGGTCGCGGTCGAGTTCAACCGCGCTGGCAGCGCGGTCGACACCCCAGTACCCGACCCCGAATTTACCAAGGCCGTCCAGGCCGAAGCGCTGAAGCGCGGGCTGATCCTGCTGACCTGCGGCGTCAACGCCAACGTCGTCCGTTTCCTGTTCCCGTTGACGATTCAGGAGACGGTGTTCGACGAGGCGATGGACGTGCTGCGCGCCGCCCTGCACGCCGCGCGCCCGTGATCGGCTTGAAGGGCGTCACGGCCGACGGTGACGTACGGCAACTTCGACAACGCCTCGAAGCCGAGGGCGTGCACACGCTGATCGCGCAGTTCACCGACCTGCACGGCGTCGCCAAGGGCAAGCTGGTGCCGCTCGCGCACATTGCCACCCTGCTGCAAACTGGCGCCGGCTTTTCGGGCCCGTCGATTGCCGGCACCGGCCTGCCGCGCATGGGCCCGCGCTCCGAGTACTACGGCCGGGGTGACCCTTCGACCGCCCGCGCCTTGCCCTGGATGCCGGGCTACGCGCGCATCGCGTGCGACGGCTTCGTTGATGGGGAACCGTTTGCAGCCTGCCCGCGCCAGGTGCTGCGGCGCCAGATCGGCCGCCTCGCCGAGCGCGGCTGGGCCTTGCAGACGGGCATCGAACCCGAGTTCTTCCTGCTGCGGCGAACCGCACGAGGCTTCGAACCGGCCGACCCACTCGACCGGCTCGACAAGCCGTCCTATGACCTGAAGA
>CANJKD010000443.1 GCA_947474415.1 Burkholderiales bacterium
CTGGTGGTGCGCATGAAGGGCACGAACGAAGACCTTGTCAAGAAGATGCTGAAGGACTCGGGCCTGCCCATCATCACGGCCGAATCGATGGCCGATGCCGCCAAGGCCGTGATGGCAGCGCTCGCCAAGTAGCACTGAGCAGTCACCTAACTCTTACATCGCACCACGCCCGTCGCCGGGCCGCCCCAAGACGGGCGCGATCCCCTCGGGGGATCGAGTGCGGTACACCGCATACGAGGGGCACCATGAGCATCTTGATCAACAGCGAAACGCGGGTCATCACGCAAGGCATCACCGGCAAGACGGGGCAGTTCCACACCCGCATGTGCCGTGACTACGCGAATGGCAAGGCCGCATTCGTCGCAGGCGTGAACCCGAAGAAGGCAGGCGAAGACTTCGAAGGCATCCCGATCTTCGCCAACGTGACCGAGGCCGCCAAGGCCACTGGCGCTACGGTGAGCGTGATCTACGTGCCGCCGGCAGGCGCTGCGGCAGCGATCTGGGAAGCCGTGGAGGCCAACCTCGACCTGGCGATCTGCATCACCGAAGGCATCCCTGTCAAAGACATGCTCGAAGTGCGCAACCGCATGAAGGCCAAGGAAGCGGCAGGCGGGAAGAAGACCTTGCTGCTCGGGCCGAACTGCCCCGGCCTGATCACGCCCGACGAAATCAAGATCGGCATCATGCCAGGCCACATCCACAAGGCCGGCCGTGTTGGCGTGGTCTCGCGTTCGGGCACGCTGACCTACGAAGCCGTGGCGCAACTCACCGAGCTCGGCATTGGCCAGAGCAGCGCCGTGGGTATTGGCGGCGACCCGATCAACGGGCTGAAGCACATCGACATCATGCAACTCTTCAACGACGACCCGAACACCGACGCCGTCATCATGATCGGCGAGATCGGTGGCCCCGATGAAGCGGACGCCGCGCGCTGGTGCCAGCTGAACATGAAGAAGCCCATCGTCGGCTTCATCGCTGGCGTGACCGCGCCCGCCGGCAAACGCATGGGCCATGCCGGCGCGCTGATCTCGGGGGGTGCCGACACTGCAGATGCCAAGCTCGAAGTGATGGAGGCCTGTGGGTTCACCGTCACGCGCAACCCGTCCGAGATGGGCCGGCTTCTGAAGGCCTTGCTGTAACCAACGGCAGCGCGCGGCGATGGACTTCACCACGGCCGCGTTCTGGGCTGCAGTGGGCGCTATCACCCTCGCGAACATCGTCTTGTCGGGCGACAACGCGGTGGTGATTGCGATGGCGGCGCGGTCCTTGCCGCCCAGCCAGCAACGGCGTGCGATCTTCTGGGGCAGCGCTGCCGCCGTGGTGATGCGCATCGCCCTCACGCTGGTTGCGGTCGAGATGCTGAAGTGGCCCTACCTGAAGATCGTCGGCGCATTGCTGTTGCTCGGCATTGGTATTTCGCTGCTCCGCGAAGGTGTGGTTGAAGAACGCGGGCACCACGAGATCGGAACCCTGGCTGCTGCCATCCGTACGATCCTGGTGGCCGACGTGGTGATGAGCCTGGACAACGTGCTCGCCGTGGCTGCAGCCGCGAACGGCAGCCTGCCGCTGCTGGTGATCGGACTGGTGGTCAGCGTGCCGCTCATCGTCTTCGGCAGCACCTTGCTGCTCAAGGTGATGGATCGCTTCCCGGTCGTCATCATGCTGGCTGCCGCCTGGCTGGGTTTTCTGGCCGGCGAGATGATGTTCACCGATCCGGCCGTCCTGGCAGCCACCGGCGCCATCGCGCCCGCCGCAGTCAATGCAGCCGGCCTGGTCGGCGCGTTGATCGTGGTCGCTGTTGGCCTGTGGATGCGGCGCCGCACGCGGGCCGGGGCATTGGTTTGATGCAAGCTCGAATCGACATTCCGCGCGGGTTTGCCCAAGCGCCAAACAAGGGAGTGCAATGAGCCGGATTCAGGCGGGCCTTCGGTGGTTGCGCAAGACGTTCTCGCGTGGGCAGCCGCCGGGTGCAGGCATCGAGACGCTCGGGCGCTACCAGATCGTGCGCGCGCTGGGCCATGGCGCCATGGGCACCGTGTACCTCGGGCACGATCCTCAACTCGGGCGTGCCGTGGCTGTCAAGACAATGGCTTTGAGCCGCGAGTTTGATTCCTCCGACCTGGCCGAAGCCCGCGCGCGCTTCTTTCGTGAGGCCGAAGCTGCGGCGCGCTTGCACCACCCCGACATCATCGCCGTCTACGAAGCTGGCGAGGCGCGCGGACTGGTCTTCATCGCGATGGAATACGTGGCGGGCCACGACCTGTCCCGCTATGCGCAAGCGGGCAGTGTGCTGCCTGTTCCGGTGTTGCTGCGAACGCTGGCGCGGGTGGCTTCGGCGCTTGCGTATGCGCACACCCAGGGCGTGGTGCACCGCGATATCAAGCCGGCCAATGTTCTGGTCGACCCGGAACGCGGCACCGTGAAGGTCGTAGACTTCGGCCTCGCCAGCATTGCCGACACCTACCGCACCCGCACCGGCATGCTGCTCGGAACCCCATCTTTCATGTCGCCCGAGCAGATGGCCGGCCGGCGCCTGGATGGCCGCTCTGACCTGTATTCGCTCGGTGTCGTGCTGTTTCAGCTGCTCACTGGCGCCTTGCCGCACCGGGCGCAAGGCATGGCCGAATTGCTGCACCAGATCGCCCACGCCACGGCGCCCGACGTGCGCACGTTGCGGCCCGAATTGCCCGAGGCGTTGGCCGATGTGCTGACCCTGGCGCTGCAGCGGCGCCCCGAGCTGCGCTATGCCGACGGTTGGCAGATGGCCGCCGATCTCAACGCGATGGCAGACGCCCTCGCCCCATGGCACGCGGGTGGCTCGGCCGGGGCGGAAGCATTCGCGACTGAACCGAGGTTTTCGCGCGTCGATCCAAGGCACAATGCCGACCACTGACCAGAGCGCACATGTCCGCAAGTTCCCCGTCCATGAACGTCGAATTTTTCAGCGCCACCGACACCGGCCGGGCGCGCAGCAACAATGAAGACTCCGTGGCCATGGACGATGCCAGCGCACTGGTTGTTCTGGCCGACGGCATGGGCGGCTACAACGCCGGCGAAGTGGCCAGCGGCATGGCCACATCGTTCATCAAGACCGAACTCGGGCGCTGGCTTTCCGAAGCGTCGCAGAACGCCAGCGACACCGATGTGCGCCGCGCCATGGACATCTGCGTTGACAACGCGAACCGCGCGATCTTCAACGCCGCCAACTCGAACCCTCAGTACGCCGGCATGGGCACGACCCTGGTCGTTGGCGTGTTCCGTGATTCGCGTCTGCTGATGGGCCACGTGGGTGACTCGCGGGCCTACCGCCTGCGCGGCGCGCGCCTGACCCAGATCACCCACGACCACTCACTGCTCCAGGAGCAGATCGATTCCGGGCTGATCA
>CANJKD010000444.1 GCA_947474415.1 Burkholderiales bacterium
ATGCACGAGCAAGCATTTACTTGTGGCGATGTTTCGGATTTCCAATCCATAGTTCATGTGCCGGGGAACCCCCTTGGTCATGGAAGAAGTGTTTGTGGAGAAGTCTAAGGGGCGGCTTTAGGCTGCAAGCAGACCTTCAAAAATTCTGCCGACTGGCAGCAGCCGACCCAAAGCAGCCGGTCGTGCGCTCGACAAGCCGTCCTACAACTAATCAGGCCAAAGAGGCGGCCCCTCCTATCGCTGCGCAGTGGCAGGGGTAGGCTGATCGCCCCGACCTGACTTGCCTGCCGCGAAGCCGGGCAAAGGAGTCCAGGACGCTGCGCTTGATCAGAAGCGCACCTGCAAAGTGACGCGGGCCGACCTCGGCTCGGCAGCGTGCACATGCCGGTCGGCCACCGCGGCGGCCTCTCCAGGTAGTTGCGACTCGTAAAAGTATTGAATGTCGTTGGCCTTCTTGTTCGTCAAGTTGAAGATGTCCAGTGTGGCCTCGACTCGTGGGCTGAATTTGTAGCCCATGCGCAGATTGGTCAGCGTCGACGGAAAGGAGCGCATGCTGTTGTCCTCGATCAGCGGACCCGGACCGAGATGGCGCAACTGCAGGCTGGCCGACCAAGGCCCAAAGTCGCGCAAGGTCACCGCGACCGAAGCCACACGGTCGAGCGCGTTCGGGATGCGATCTCCATTCTTGAAGCGCGCGTGTGTCCAGGCCAGGTCAGCATCGAAGAGCAACCAGGACACCGGGATCCAGCGGTTGTTCCACTCGATTCCCCTGCGCTTGGAGCCCCCGCTGGCCTCTGTGGCACCGGCATCGCCGACATACAGCAGCTCGGAGTCGAAGTCGAGTCGCCACAGGGCGAGTGAACTCTGCAGGCCCGGAATCACCTCAGTGCGGGCGCCGAACTCAAATCCGCGCGAGGCCACCAGCGGCGGCACCTTGTCGACTGGATCGCCGGTCTTCGGATCTACCGTTGCGGTGGTTCCGCGTGCGTCGTTGCTGTGCAAGCCGCGCCCGGCGTTGAAGAAGAACTCGGTTTTTGCGAACGGCCCGGCGATCAACGACAGCTTGGGTGAGACCTGAGTGGCGCTGGACCGACCGCCGTTGGCCGCGAGCGTCAGCGCGTCGACGTGGTTGCGCACATGGTCGGCGCGCAGCCCCCCAACGGCGCGAAGCCACGGGGTTAGCTCGACCGAGCTCTGCGCGTACGCGCCGACCAGGGTTTCGCGCAGCTGGTCGTCGCGCGTGGTGGCGGTTTTGCGGCGCGCGACGCTGTCGAACAGCCCCACGCGTACCCGGTCATGGCGCAGCGAGGCCCCGACCTCGCTGCGGGCGTCAAAGCTGCCAAGGGCGTGACTGATGACGTGGCGGGCGTCAAGACCGTAGACGTTGCGCTTGTCGTTTTGCTTGAACTGATCGCCGTCGGCCGGCCGCTCCAACGCGTAGGTGAAGTTAGAGTTGAGATCGAGCTCGTAGCGGATTGCGTAGGCCGACAGGTGTGTCCGACCGGCGGTGCTGTCGCGGTGCCATTCGCCAGACACGCTGTAGCGCGAGGTGTCGCCGCCGGTTGTCGGATCGAGCGAGTCGAAGCGGCCAAGGGCACCGCTGTCGATCAGGCGCTGCGGCACTTGGTCGGTGCCGTTCCACTTCGACGCATAGCCCATCAGGCTGGCGCTCCAGCCATCGGCTGCACTGCCTCCAGACATCGTGAGCACGCCGTTGTGCTTGCGCACGCGCTCGGGCACGGTCCACGGCCCGTCGTTACGGCCGATTTCGAAGGCGCCGAGGAGCTTGACGCCAGGGGTGAGTTCAAACGAGGTGCCGGCGACGCCTCGTTGGTAGCCGTTGGGGCCCAGCGTGATCTGGCCGAACGGGGCGTCGAACTGTTTCAGGTAAACGATGTCGGCCGAGCCAGCCGACGAGAAGTCACCGTTGCCTGCGAAGTACGGGCCCTTGCGGTATTCGATGCGCGAAACCAACTCGGGCAGCAGGAAGTTGAGGTCCGTGTAGCCCTGACCGTGGCCGTGCGATGGCATGTTTACCGGCATGCCGTTGATGCGTGTGGCGAAGTCGGTGCCGTGGTCGAGGTTGAAGCCGCGCAGGAAATACTGGTTGGCCTTGCCGTCGCCCGAGTGCTGGGTGACGATCAGGCCGGGCACAAACTCCAGCACTTCGCCGGGGCGCAGGGCCGGCCGGCTCTTGAGCAGCTCGCGCTGGATCACGCCCTGGGATGCGGCGTCGGAACTGCCGACGGCGTTGTCGTAGTTGCCAGTGATTGTGATGGACTGGGCAGAGGGCGCCGGGGGCGTGGGGGTCTGGGCTTGGGCTGGGGTATTGGCAAGGGCGGCGACGCACACGAGCGCGGGTGCCACCCGCCGAAAGGGCGAGTGCATACAGGGCTTCCTGAAGTTGAGGGCAGACATGCGCCGGCACATGGCGCGCGGCGCGGGCACGGTGCGCCGAAGCGCACAGCCGTTCAGTCCCCGTTCGGCGGCCTCAGCAGTGCTGCTGGAATGACATGGCGCCAGGCCCACGGCGCCGTGGGGCGCCAGACATGGCGGCGCGTGTCTGGCCGGCTGCGCAGCAGCGCGCCCAGCAGCATCAGCGCCATCGCGGCGGTCAGTGCGAACGCGGCGCCGTCAATCGCATCAGGGTCCGCGGCCAGCCGCAGCACAGTGGGGTCACCCGCCTCGTGCACATGGCGCTCGGCGTGGTCGTGGTGATGATGGTGATCGTGGATCGGTTCTGTATGGCTAACCAAGGCCGCCACCTCAAGATGGTGGTGCAGCGGCCCCTCGCCCAGGGCCTGCGCGGCGGCCACGCCCTGCATGAACACGATCACGGCCAGCCATGCCGCAAGCAGCCGCAGCAGGTTGGCCAGAGCAGAGCTCGGGCTGGGCGAAAGCAGCATCGTGGTCACCAATCATGATACGGGCCACTTGGCGACATGGATGTGTCTGCCGGGGCCGGCTCGGGCTCAGGTGCTGCGTGCTTTGGAGTGGGAACTGCATGCCCTTGGGGCAGCCTGCCCAGTGCCGCGTGCAGCAGCAGACCGTGATGCTGGAGGGAGTTGATCACGCGGGTGCGAGGCCGATGGCGGCTTCCACGCACCACGTCCACGCGGCTCACCGAGCAAAGCTGAACCAAAGGCTTGAACCGTGCGACGCGCAGTTTCGCACCCCACCACCGCGACAAACTGTCGGGTGACAGGTTACGGGTGTGAGTGTGTCCGACTGCTTGTGGCCGGTAGCAGAAGGTCAGCTCTTTTATGTGGACGACTGCTATCGCTGCATTACCGCCGCCCAAGGCAGCGCCGCGACCGTTCGCATTGGGTCGAAAGGGCACAGTGGCGCAACCTAGCAGGTTCTAATTCCGGAGCCTTTAGCACA
>CANJKD010000445.1 GCA_947474415.1 Burkholderiales bacterium
CTCAAGCGCAAGCTGGTGCTGGGGGCCACCGACCTCGACAGCGGCGAGTCGGCACCGTTTGGCCTTCCCGGCCTCGACCATGTGCCGATCTCGCTGGCCGTGCAGGCCAGCGCGGCACTGCCGGGCCTGTTCCCGCCGGTCGAGATCGAGGGCCGCCACCATGTCGACGGCGCGCTGAAGAAAACCTTGCACGCCTCGGTGCTGCTCGACGAAGGCCTGGACCTGCTGATCTGCCTGAACCCGCCGGTGTCGTTCGACGCCAGCGCCGCAACCCGGCCTCGTGTGATGTCGCGCAGCGAGGAACGCATCCCCCGGCTTGTCGACGGCGGCCTGCCGGTGGTGCTGTCGCAGACCTTCCGCACGTTGATCCATGCGCGCCTGAAACTGGGCATGAAGGGCTACGAGCACAGCCAACCCGGCACGACCATCCTGCTGTTCGAGCCCGACCAGCGCGACCCGGAAATGTTCCTCGCCAACACCTTCAGCTGTTCACAGCGACGCGTGCTGGCCGAGCACGCCTACCAGCGCACACGCCGGATGATGCGCTTGCGCCGCAGCTCGTTGAACCGCCAGTTGGCGCGCCACGGCGCGCAGATCGTCGATGCCGTGCTCGACGATGCAAGCCGACGCCTGTTGCGGCCTGCGAAAACCGATGGCCGCAACGCGTGCCTCGCGCTGCGCCGGCTCGAAGAAGTGTTCGATGACCTGGAGACCACGCTGACGGCGTGGCCGCAGCCGCAGCTTCAGCCCGCGCCTGTGCCGAGGTAGCGCGCTTCCAGGTGGCGCCGGAAGTGCGCCGGGTTGAGCGGCTCGCCGCTGGCGCGTTGCGCCAGTTCTGCGGTGCTCCAGCGGCTGGCCTGCGCCCAGATGTTGTCGCGCAGCCAACCGAACACCGGCGCGAAGTTACCGCGCGCGATGTGCTCGTCAAGGTCAGGCGACTGGCGCCGCATGGCTGCGAACCACTGCGCCGCGTACATCGCGCCCAGCGTGTAGCACGGGAAGTAGCCGAACGAGCCGTCGGTCCAGTGCACGTCTTGCAGGCAGCCGTCCTTGTAGTTGCCGCGCGTGTCCAGGCCGAGCAGGGACTGCATGGATTCGTCCCACAGCGTCGGGATGTCTTCGGCTTCGGCGCGGCCTTCGATCAGCGCGCGCTCGATGCGGTAGCGCAGGATGACGTGCGCCGGGTAGGTAAGCTCGTCGGCATCGACGCGGATCAGCCCCGGCTTAACGCGGGTCATGGCGCGGTGCAGGGCATCGGGCTCGAACGCGGCCTGCGCGCCGAAGTGCGCCACGAGCAGTGGCGCCAGTGGCGTGGCAAAGGCGCGGCTGCGGCCGAGCTGCATCTCGAAGCTCAGGCTCTGGCTTTCGTGGATGGCCATCGAACGCGCGTTCGCCACCGGCTGCCCGAGCCACTCGCGCGGCAGGTTCTGCTCGTAGCGCGCGTGGCCGGTTTCATGGACCGTGCCCATCAGGCTCTGCATCAGGTCGTCTTCGGCGTAGCGCGTGGTCAGGCGCGTGTCTTCGGGCACGCCGCCGCTGCACGGGTGCGCGCTTTCGTCGAGGCGCCCAGCCTGGAAGTCAAAGCCGAGCAGGGCCATCGCATCGAGGCTCAAAGCACGCTGGGCCGCCTTCGGAAACGGACCTGCCGGCATGAGCACGGCATCAAACGACTGGCGCTCGCGCACCTGCTGCACCAGGCCCGGCAGCCATTGCTGCAAATCACCGAAGACGCGATCAACTTCGGCGCTGGTCATGCCGGGTTCGAACTGGTCCATCAGCGCGTCGTACGGGGCCAGGCCGGTGTCGTCGGACAGGCGCTGCGCCGTCTCGCGGCCGAGCCGCAGCACCTCGCGGAAGTTGCCAAGGAAGCCGCCCCAGTCGTTCGCCGGCCGCTGGCTGCGCCAGGCATGTTCGCAACGCGCGCCAGCGAGCGTGCGGGCCTCGACCAGCGCCTGCGGCAAGGCGTTCGACGCACGCCAGCTGCGCCGGATCTCGCGCAGGTTGGCGCGCTCGAAGGCATCGAGGTCTTCGTCTTCGGCACGCGCGAGCAGGCCGGCCAGTTTCGGGTCGGTTTGCAGGCTGTGCATCAGCCCGTCCATCTCGGCCATCGCGTCGGCACGTGCGCTGCTGCCCTTGGGCGGCATCATGGCCACCTGGTCCCAGGCGGCAATCGCCTGCAGGTGATCGAAGTGGTGCAGACGGGTCCAGGTGCGGGTCAGTTCGTCGTAGGCCTTGTTCATGGATTCCTCAGCTCGTTGCAACTTCAACCGCCGAACAGGATCGGCCACGCCCACAGCAGCGCTGCGGTCATGCTCACGTAGCGCAAGAACTTTCCGACCGCCATGTACGCCACACACGGCCAGAACGGCAGCTTGAGCCAGCCCGCCACACCGCACAGCGGATCACCGACGATGGGCAACCAGGCCAGCAGACAGCCTTTCGGGCCGAAGCGTTCAAGCCAGCGCAGCGCACGCGCATCGGGCGGCCTGCGGTGCCTGACCCGCTCGTAAGCACGCTCGGCAGCGTAGCCCATCCACCATGTCAGCGCACCGCCGAGGGTGTTGCCGAGCGTCGCGATCAGCACGGCGGGCCAGAACAGATCGGGGTTCAGCTTGACCAGCCCGAACACCGCCGGTTCGGAGCCCAACGGCATCAAGGTGGCCGACACGAACGCGACCACAAAGACGGTGCTCAGCCCGAATTTCGGCAACGCGAACCACACCAGAATCGACTCGAACCAGGCTTCCATGGGGGCGCATTATCGGCAAGCCGGCGGCGCCCGATGCGCACCCGCGGCGCGCCCGGCAGGGTGACGGCCCGCCGCTATACTCCTGCCTCCTTTTTCAGCAACTCCGCGCCACGCCTCCCATGCACATCGGCCACATCCGACTGGCGAACCACCTGTTCGCCGCGCCGATGGCGGGGGTGACCGACCGGCCCTTCCGCCAGCTCTGCAAACGCCTCGGTGCAGGCTATGCGGTGAGCGAGATGGTGACCTCGCGCCGCGACCTCTGGAACAGCCTGAAGACCAGCCGGCGCGCGAACCACGACGGCGAGGTGGAACCGATCGCGGTGCAGATTGCCGGCACCGACGCGCTGATGATGGCCGAGGCCGCCGCCTACAACATCGACCGCGGCGCCCAGATCATCGACATCAACATGGGCTGCCCGGCGAAGAAGGTGTGCAACAAGTGGGCTGGCTCGGCGTTGATGCAGGACGAGCCGTTGGCGCTCGCCATCATCGAAGCAGTGGTGGCGGCCTGCGCACCGCGCAACGTGCCCGTGACGCTGAAGATGCGCACCGGCTGGTGCGACGCCGAACGCAACGCGGTGCGCATTGCGCGCGCGGCCGAGGGCGCCGGCGTGGCGATGGTGGC
>CANJKD010000446.1 GCA_947474415.1 Burkholderiales bacterium
CAAAGGCCGCGCAAGCCGGCTTCGGACACATTCGAGAACGCTCGCCAGCCTTCACGCCGCTGCGGCTGGCCAGGGCTGCGTGAATTTCGCAGGCCCGACTACATGGGCTGGTACAACGCGGCGCGGGCCCACTCGCGCCTTGCCGATCTCACGCCCGACGAGCATTATTTCGCCCAACTGCCGACCATGACCTTGGCCGCATAAGATGAGTTCCCTGGTGCGCCTCGAGTTGCCCACCGCGTCGGTCGGTTCGTCGCAAGCGCCGACCGCCGCCGTGGACAACTCTGCACCGTACGTAACCCGCCCGCAGTCCACTTATAAATCGGGGAAAGCTGTTCAGACAAGCGGAGCCACTTCTCCCAGACCTGGCCGGGCAGGCCCTGGCCGCGCGCGAAGCACATCGAACGGCTGGCGGCACCGAAGGGCGCGGCCTGACCGTAAATGCCGCCGCCGACTTCGAGCAAGCTGCGGTCGCTGCTCGGTACCCATGACTCGACGACGCGGATGAAGGTTTTCATTTCAGTACCGCACGACCGTTCCGCAGGTGCTCAGTCACCCCTGGCGGCCAGCGCGCGAAGTGAGCTTGGGGCTTTCATGACATCGATCACGCCGCCTGTTTTTCGACGCGTCGGTGGCGGGTGTGGAGGAAATCGAGCACCTCCTTGCGGTGGTGCACGTAGCGCCTGTCTTCGGCCAGTTCGACTCGGTTGCGTGGGCGCGGCAGGTCGACGCGCAGGATCTCGCCGATGGTGGCCGCCGGCCCGTTCGTCATCATCACGATGCGGTCGCTGAGCAGCACGGCTTCATCGACATCGTGCGTCACCATCACGACTGTGCTCTGGGTGCGTGCGACGATCTTGAGCAACTCGTCGTGCAGGTGGCGCGGGTCAGGGCGTCGAGCGCACCGAAAGGCTCGTCCATCAGCAACACCTTGGGTTCCATCGCCAGCGCACTGGCGATGCCGACACGCTGCTTCATGCCGCCCGAGATTTCGTGCGGTTGCTTCTGCAAGGCGGGGCCCATGCCGACGAGTTCGAGCGCAGCTTGGGTGCGTGCGTCGAGTTGCGCCCGGCTTTCGGTCGGGCCGAAGACCCGCTCGACCGCCAGGTGCACGTTCTCGAAGCAGGTGAGCCAGGGCAGCAGCGAGTGGTTCTGGAACACCACGCCGCGCTCGGGGCCGGGGGCGGCGATCTCGCGGTTGGCGCACAGCAGCACGCCGCTCGTGGGCAGCGTGAGGCCGCCTATCAGGTTCAGCAGCGTCGACTTGCCGCAGCCCGAATGCCCGATCAGCGTGACGAACTCGCCTTTCGCGACGGTGAGGTCGATTTCGCGCAGCGCGTGGAAGCGGCCCTTCTTGGTCGTGAAGACCATCTCGGCGTTCTGCACTTCAATGAAATTCTTCATGGTCATGGCTCCGTCAGACTTCGTCGTCGCTTAAGTGCTTCGCGACCGACACCAGCAGCCACTCGAGCAGCATGCCAACGACACCGATCACCAGAATCGCGATCAGGATGTGCATCACGTTCAGTGCGTACAAAAACAAAAAGGCGTCTGCACGAGACCGGCCGCAGGGCCAGAAATCGTGGGGACGCCGTCGTCCTGCGCATGTGGACCAACTTTGGTGCACATGCAATGTGTCGGAGGATCGCCGTTGGCCTTCTGAATGGGAATGGGCAATGTGTTTGCCAGCCTGCAGGCGTGAAGCGAGCCGTGCGCTCGCGCTGGCTCGGTTCAGGTCAGCAAATCGGCCACAACGATTACGCGCTGCGCCACGTCGGCCAGCTGGATGCCCTTGTCCATGGCCGTCTTGCGGAGGCGACCGTAGGCTTCGTTCTCGGTGATGCCCTGGTTGCGCATCAGGATACCCGTGGCGCGGGCGATGGTCTGGCGGCCCGACAACTCGTTGCGCGCGGCGGCCAGCTCGAGCCGCATCGTCTCTTCGTGCCGGAAGCGGGCGAGAGCCACGTCGAGTACCGGCTTGACGCGATCCGGCGCGAGGTCGGCAACCACGTAGGCGGTGACGCCGGCGGCGATCACGTCGGGCATCTGCGTCATGTCGCTGTCGTCGGTGAACAGCATGATCGGACGGTGTGCCTCGCGGCTGGCCATCACGACATGTTCGAGCGTGTCGCGCGACTGGCTTTCCGCGTCGACGATGATCATGTCGGGGTCGATCTGGGCCAGGCGTTCGGGCAGGAACACATCGGCCGGCAAGACGGCGACGATGTTGTAGCCGCTTTCCAGCAGCCCGATCCGCAGCCAGCTGGCGCGTTCTGCTTCGGAGTCGGCGGCCGGGTCGTCAGCGGGCGCCTCCAGCGAGTCTGGGGCGACCACAACGACGTGGAGGTTCTCGGCCGTGCTCATGCCCCGTTCGGGAGCAACAATCGCGCCAGTAGACTGAGACGTGGAACCAGGCGGATGCCGGCTTCTGAGTTCAGCGCCCGATGTGCGCGGATCGGAGCGCGCGGCGCAACCAACCGGCCAGCGGACGCAGTGCGCCGAACATCGACTTTGCCACCTCGGCTTCACGCAGAGTCACCAAGCCCCGAAGTTCAAGCATGGCGAGAAAGGCCCGCACTTCGTTGCGGCGCGCACCACTGCACTCGACCAGTTGCTGCAGCGTCATGTGGCGGTGCGACATGTCGGTCAACATGCGCCGATGGGCGATGCGATCAAAAGGCGCTCGCAACTCCAGCCAGGTGGCAAGGCGGTACTCTTTCATGATCCCAACGGGTTTTTTGGCAACGGATCTGCGCCGCTGCTCCGTGAAAGCGCGCAGTTTATGCGCAGACATTGCGGGACGACACGTCGCGCCAAGCGAACTTACTGCGGGTTACTCCCTTGGCCGGTGCCGCAGCCACCGGCCTGTGCACTCAGGACGGCTTGTGCAGCGCCCGCTTGACTTCCCGCTGCCAGGGCAGGGCGTGCACCAGGGGGTGCAGATGGACGGCGACCTGGGTTTGCGAAAGCGCGTCGCCGTGGGCGTCGATCAGGCGCAGGTTCGTGACCATGCCGAGCGGGTCGGACATCGCGACCACGCCCTGGGGCAATTCGATCCAGTCCCACGCCACGCCGGCGGCATGTTCTTCAGAGTCGTCGCGCCACAGCGTCTGGCCGCTGCACAGGCAATCGGCGTCGCCAAATGTCAACACGCGCGTGCCAAGGTGGACTAGGTGCAGGCGGGGAGCAGCGCTGGCCTGCCACAATACAGGCGCCCACGCGTAGACAATCCAAGCGGGGGTCATTCCAGTGCTCAAAGCGGAGGGGTCGATGATGGATCCTTGTGGGGCGATTGCGTGGCTGCAAGTGTGGTGACGGAATCGCGTCCTGCCATCTGTCAACGTTGTCAGGTTCCGGTTCCCCGGTAGCAGGGCGTG
>CANJKD010000447.1 GCA_947474415.1 Burkholderiales bacterium
CGGTGGTCGACCTCGCGCTGCTGGTCGCGCAACGCCTCAGCGGCAGCCAGCAGTTTGAACGGGCCGCGTTCGTGCAGGCCGTTCACGACGCGTTGATGCACCTGCCCATGCCGGGCGAGAAACTGTTGCTGCGCATCGGCCCTTCAGATGAAAGAACCTGGAAAGAGGCATTGGACAGCTTCGATCTGCCGTTCGGGCATGCGATTGCCGTCGATGCCGACCTGCCGCCTGGGCGCGCCTTCGTCGAGGTCGGCGGCACGCGGCTGGACATCGGCCCGGCCGCGCGTCAGGCGCTGGTGCGTGCCGCGCTCGGGTTGCCGCTCGCGCCATGACGCCGTTGCCCGTTGCCACCGAGCACGCCCGCATCCGCCTGGGCGCGGCGTTGCGACGCTTGCGCAGTGCACCGACCTCAGTGCGCTGCGGCCGGTTGGTGCGCATCAACGGGCTGATTCTGGAGGTCGAGGGGCTGCCGCTGGCGCTGGACCAGCGGGCGCTGATCCGCACCGGTGAAGGCCGCACGATCGAGGCCTGTTGTGTCTCGTTCGATCACGGCATCACGCACCTGATGGCGCTCGATGCCGACATCTCGGTCGGGCCCGGTGCGCTGGTCTATCCAGCCGGCACGCCGGCCGACGCTGGCGGGCACTTCGAGCTGATGGAGCGCCAGCGGGCGCTGCCGATCGGCTTTTCGCTCCTTGGGCGCGTGGTCGACGGTTTCGGTCGGCCGCTGGACGGCCGCCCGGCCGAACTCTCGGGCCCGCCCGGGCAGGGCAGCGGTCGCCTGAACCCGCTGCGCCGGTCGCAGATCCGCGAGCCGCTCGACGTCGGCGTGCGCGCGATCAACGGCCTGCTGACGATCGGACGCGGCCAACGCGTGGGCATCTTCGCCGGCACTGGCGTCGGAAAGAGCGTGCTCCTCGGCATGCTGGCGCGGCGCTGTGCTGCCGACGTGGTGGTGGTTGGCCTGATCGGCGAACGGGGCCGCGAGGTGCGCGAATTTTGCGAGGACATCCTTGGCCCCGAGACGCTGCAACGCACGGTCGTTGTCGTCGCGACCGCCGATTCGGCGCCGCTGGCGCGGGTGCGTGGCGCCTGGTTTGCCACCGATGTGGCGACCTGGTTTCGTGATCAAGGCCGCCACGTCGTGCTGATCATGGATTCACTGACGCGCTTTGCGATGGCGCAGCGTGAGATCGCACTCGGCCTGGGTGAGCCGCCGGTATCGCGCGGCTATCCGCCCAGCGTGTTCCAGCGCCTGCCCGAATTGGTGGAACGGGTCGGCAACAACGAGGACCCGAACGCCTCGGTGACGGCCTTCTACACCGTGCTGCTGGAAGGTGACGACAGCAGCGACCCGGTTGCCGACACGGCACGCGGCGTGCTCGACGGCCACATCTTCCTGTCGCGTGAGCTTGCCGAGGCGGGGCACTACCCGGCCATCGATGTCGAGCGTTCGATTTCGCGCGTCATGCCCAAGATCGCGGATGCGGTGCAGCTCGGGCATGCGCGTGAGGTGAAGCGCATGTTCGGTCGCCAGATGCGCAGCCGCGACCTGGTCGCGATGGGCGCCTACAGCCCCGGCAGCGACCCTGAACTCGATACCGCGTTGCGCGTCTGGCCACGCGTCTCGGCGTTTCTGCAGCAGGGCCCGGAGGATGTGCTCGATCAAAACGCCTCGCTAGCGCAGCTGACCGCGCTCGGCCACGACATCGCAGGCCGCGCATGACACGCCGCCTCGTCGGCCTTGCTGAGCGCACTGTGGCGCTGCGCGCAAACCCGTTCGTGGCCCCTGGGGCACGACGGTGGGCCCCTTCGTGGCCCGTGGCGGTTGGGAGGGCCCTGACGTGCAAGCTTCGACGCTGAGGCAGATGGTCGCGCTGGCGCGAAGCCGCGAAGACCATGCCGCCGCTGAACTGCGCGCCGCACAGGCGCGGCTTCAGCGTTCGCTGGAGATGCACGAACAGCTCGACAGCTTCGGCACCGAGTACCGCCTTGCGGCGCTGGACCCTCAGCGCAGTGCCAGCCGGGTCGGCTACACCGTCGATGCGCTCGCTTTCGGGCAGCGCCTGCACGCTACCGCTGCACAGCAGAAGGCTGGCATCACGCACCAGGAGGTGCTTTGCGAGGCGTCTCAGCGCGCGCTCGTGCAGGTGCGACACCGCGCCCAGATACTGCAAAAAATGCTCGACAAGGAACTGCGCAAGCAGCGCCTCGCAGTCGAGCGCCGCGAGGAGAGGGAAGTCGAGGAGGTGATCAATACGCGCTGGCACCAGCGGACTGGCACGGAACCTGCAAGCGAGTTCTGCGTAAAGTGACGTAATTGTGATTACTAACCAAAAAACCATTTCTTCCAGAACACACACGCTGTTGGCAGTAAACGCAGGCGTGTCCGCTTCGGGGGCTGCCGCGAAGCTTGCCTGCGGCGCTGCCGGGGCGGGTGCGTTCGCCGCCGCGCTCGCACTGCAGGCGCCTGCGGACGAGCCGGCCGCACCTGCCGGCACGCCGCGGTTGGACAAGAGGAAAATGTTTCCGGGCGCCGACGAAGCGCAAGCGGCAATTATTGCCGCGTTGATGCTGTCCACTGCGCCTGTCGCGGCAGAGCACGTGCCCGTGCCCGTGCCTTCGACGGCGCCGTCAGCGGGAATTTTGTCGCCGATCGCTGCGGCGTTGGCACCGCCCGGGACGCCTGCGCTGACTTTGGCGGGTGCTGTTGCGCCGCTGGCCGCACCCGCCGCACCCGCCGCGTCAGCGAGTGCCGTGCCGGTTGGCGTGGCAGATATTCCTGCGGCCCGACTGCCGGCTGCGGGTTCTGTCGCAGCAGCGCTGGCGCCGCCCCGGACGCCCGCGCTGACTTTGGCAGAGGGCGTTGCGCTGCACGACGTACCCGTTAGGGTGGGCGATTCGGCAGTTCGCGCCTCACCGACACCGACACCGACGCCGACACCGACACCGACACCGACACCGACACCGACACAGGTTGCCCTGTCGAGCCTGCCCGAGCTGATCTCGTTCGAAAAATCCGCGCGCGCAGTGCTGGACCGGCTGCGCGATGCATCGACTCTCGGCGCCCCGGGGATCACGGTTCCCGCCGGGCTGGCTGCACCCCTCGAGGCCAACCCGCTTCCCGCGCCGCTGGCCGCACCTGCCGCCGCAGCGAGTGCCGTGCCGGCCGGTCTGGCAGGCTCTTTGGTAGCCGACGCGGCCGAGCCACGGCGCCTGCAGTTGCAATTGCAGACCGAGGCCATGGGCCCGCTGACGCTTGAGATGACACTCGACGGCGCGGGCCACGCGCACCTGGTCGTTCAGGCAGCAAGCGAGGCGCTGCGCCAGTCGCTCGGCGAGCGCAGCCCCGGGCTCGTCGATGCGATGAA
>CANJKD010000448.1 GCA_947474415.1 Burkholderiales bacterium
CAGGAGCTTGAAAAAGACCAGCGAAGACATCCGACCAAGTATCTTCGAAGGCTCGCGCGGCATGGGCCGCGCGCCGCACCACATCGCCCGGTCATCACCATCGGGTAAGCTGCGCCCGGCCCGGCTCCGGGCGCCACCGGCCGGAAGGCGAATCAACACTTGCTGACCCGAATCCCGCATCATTTTTCGCGCGCCATGGCGCGGCTGGTTCGCCTCGTCGTCGGGCTGATCATCACGGCCCTCGTGCTGCTCACTGCGGCCCAGCAAGTTGCCAACGTGGGTCCCTGGTGGCTTGAACTGTCGCGCTATGTCCCGTACCCCGCCTAGGTGTTGTCGGCGCTGCTGGCGCTGCTGCTGTCATACTGGCTCCGCCGCGCCTGGCTGGCGGCCAGCGCGGCCACGCTGGCGCTGGTGTTGACAGTCACGATGGGCCTGGTGTGGCCGCGCCCCGATGTTGGCGGCACGCCGGTGCGCCTGATGACCTACAACGTCAAGGCCTACCTCGCCGCACGCCACGGCGGCGGCTTCGACCGGCTGGCGCAGGAGGTGGCGTTGCACCACCCCGACATCCTCGTGATGCAAGACGCGCATGAGGCCCATCGGGGGTCGGATCACGGCGTGTTCAAGTCCGGACCGGTGTTCGGCTATCCGCATGTGCATGCCGTTGACCAATACGTCGTGGCGAGCCGTTTTCCGCTGCGCGACTGCGCGCTGCGCCGCATCGGCTGGCGTGCCGAAGAACTCGCCTACGTGCATTGCGTGGTAGAGGCGAAGGGCCGCGAACTCGATCTCGTCACCGTGCATTTTGAATCGCCGCGCAGCGGGCTCAATGCGGCGCGCCGCGAAGGGCTGGAAGGCGCCGCCGATTGGCAGCGTAACTTCCGGGAGCGGCTCGACCAGTCACGGGCACTGGCCGGCGCGTTGGCGCAGCCGCTGGCGGGCCGCAGGCGGCCGCTGGTGCTGGCTGGCGACCTGAATGCGCCCGAGTCGTCTTCGGTGATCCGCACGCTGCTGGCGCTCGGCCTGCGCGATGCCTTCTCGACCGCGGGCCGCGGGTACGGCTACAGCTACGGGCAGGCGTTGAAGCTCGGGTTCTCGTTCCTGCGCATCGACCACATCCTGGTCAGCGCGGAGATCGGCGTGGCCGGCTGCTTCGTCGGCAACGGTGAAGCCTCTGAACATCGGCCGGTGATTGCGGACCTGCTGTTGCGGCCGTAGCAGCAGCGCAGGCGGCGCGCGGTTCACGTTCTTGGTGCTGCCTGCGCGAATGCGTGCAGTGCGTCACCCTTCGAGGGTCTGCCACATCGCGGTGTCGCGCTCTGCGGTCCAGATGCGCGGGTCGGCGAACTGCGTGGCTTCGTCGTACGCACGGGTCACGTCGAAGGGCATGCAGTGGTCGAAGATGACCCACTGGCCGTACTTGGGCTTCAGCGCGGCACAGGTTTCACGGTAGACGGCGTTCAGGTCCTTGCCGGCGGCGGCGCCGGCCTTCACGCTGGCGTACAGCTCCGACACGAAGGCGCGCGTCGAGGCCAGGCCTTCGGCCACGCGCGCCTCGCCGACCAGCGCCGGGCCGCGGCCCGGCACGAGCGCGGCGGCGTTCAGCCTCGCGATGTTGTCGAGCGTCTGCGGCCAGTCGCTGAAGTAGGCGTCGCCGGCGTAAGGCGTGGCGTCGAACTCGACCAGGTCGCCCGACAGCAGCACTCGGTCTTGCGGCAGCCACACGACGGTGTCGCCCTTGGTGTGGCCGCGGCCGAGTTGCAGCAACTGCACCTCGAGCTTGCCGAGCCACAGCGTCATCTTGCCGCTGAAGGTGAGGGTGGGCCAGGTCATGCCGGCCGGCACCGATTCGACATCGCGGAACAAGCGCGGGAAGCGGCCGATCTCGCTCGCCTTGTCCTGCTCGCCACGCTCGACGATCAGGTCATAGGTGTCCTGGCTGGCGATGATCTGCTGCGGCGCATAGGCGCTGGCGCCGAGCACACGCACCGCGTGGTAGTGGGTGAGCACGACGTACTTGATCGGCTTGTCGGTCACTTCGCGAATGCGCCGGATCACATCGGCCGCCATGCCCGGCGTGGCCTGGGTGTCGGCCACCAGCACGCAGTCGTCACCGATGACGATGCCGGTGTTCGGGTCGCCCTCGGCGGTGTAGGCCCAGGCGTGTTCGGAGAGTTGGGTGAAGCTGACCTTCTTCTCTTCCAGGTCGGCGTGCGAGGCAAAGACTTTGGGGGCGCTCATGGCGGGTTCCTGCGTGAGTCGGGCGATCGGGTAGGGGCGTGTTGCGATGGATCCGCACATGCGCGTGGGCCCTGATCTTCCCACTGTTGGCGCATCAATCGCCTCTTGCCTCCTGAACCTCTCACCCGATTTCGGCGCGCCGCGCCATGTCGGCACCGCGGCGCGAGCAGGTGATGGCGGCGGCGCGGGCCGCGAAGCCGAGGGCATCGCGCAGTTGTTCCTGCGTCAGCGCGCCCAGCGCCTGCGGGCTCAATGCACCGTGCTCGGCGAGCCACGTGAGCAGCGCGGCCTGGAAGGTGTCGCCTGCGCCCACGGTGTCGACCACGGCCACCGGCACTGGCGGGACGCTGCTGCGGCCCCGCGCCGTCCAGCCGATGGCACCGAGCGTGCCGCGAGTGATCACCACCGCCTTCACGCCGTGCGCGATGGCGTTGGCCGCGAAGGCATCGAAAGCATCGGCACCGATGCCGGGCTGCAGCAGGCCCAGGTGTTCGTCGCTGACCTTCAGCAGGTCGGTGCGCGGCAGCATCCACGCGAGCTGATCGCGCCAGCGTTGCAGGTCGGGCTCGACGTTGAAGCGGATGTTCGGGTCGAAGGCGATCAGGGCATGGGCGCCCGGCGCGCTGCCTTCGCGAAGCGTGCGCTCGCGTTCGATCAGGGCGCGCAAGGTGGAGGCGAGGGGTTCCACCACCGTGGCATATGAGCCGATGTTGATGGCCGACACGCCGGCCGGCACGCGCGCCAGATCGGCCTTGGACAGCAACCGGTCGGCGCAGCCTTCGCCGTAGAACGCATACGAGGGCACGCCGTGCTCGTCGAGGCCGATCAGGCTGAGCGTGGTGGGTGCGTCGCTGCGCGCCACGGCGCGGGTGTCGACGCCTTCCGAGGCCAGTGCGCGCATCAGCCGCTCGCCCGCGAAGCCGGTGGAAATGGCGCTGAAAAACCCAACCGGCTGGCCGAGCCGCGCCAGGCCGACGGCCAGGTTGAACGGCGAGCCGCCGACCTTCGCATCGAGCGCGATGCCGGTGCTGGTTTCACCGGCCGCGAACACATCGAGCAAGGCCTCGCCACAGATGATCAGCATGCTTAGTCGGCCCTGCAATACGGCTGCAGCCCGC
>CANJKD010000449.1 GCA_947474415.1 Burkholderiales bacterium
ACAGGCCTTCCTCGAACGCGCTGGCGCGCGGGCCACGCTGCGCATTGGCATCGAGGTGCATGCGCTGAACCGCAGCGCCACCGGCTGGCGCCTGCTCGATGCGCACGGCGCGTTGATCGACGAAGCCGATGTCGTCGTGCTCGCCAACGCGGGCGATGCCCTGCGCCTGCTCGGCGATACCGGGCTGCCGATCGAACGCGTGCGAGGTCAGATCAGCATGGCGCCGACCTCCATACTCGGCCTGCCACGCATGCCGCAGCTGCCGATCGCCGGATCCGGCTACCTGCTTCCCGCGCTGAATGGCCAAGCCGTCTTCGGTGCCACTGCGCAGCGCGGTGACACAGACCCGTCGGTGCGGCCCGCAGACCATGCGGCCAATGTCGCCCAACTGGAGCGTTTGACCGGCACGCGGGTCGTGCTCGACGTTGATCGCATCACCGGCCGCGCCGCGTGGCGCTGGGTCACGCCCGATCGCCTGCCAGTCATCGGCGCAGTGCCGGATGTGCAAGGCATGGCTTCGACAGCGCTGATGTCGCGGCTCGACCAGCCCCGTTTCATTCCTCGTCTGCCGGGCCTGTTCGTATTCAGCGCGCTCGGTTCGCGCGGCATCACCTGGAGCGCGCTCGGTGCGCAAACCCTGGCGGCGTTGATCAGTGGCGCACCCGTGCCACTCGAAGCGAGCTTGCTCGATGCGGTTGACCCGGCGCGCTTTGCGGCCCACCGCGCGCGCCACGCGCAGCACGCACAGCCCAGCGGCGGTGGCTGATCAAGCCAGCTCATCGGCGCCGAGCCAGCGCCGGATCAACGCATAGACGCGCGGGTGGTTCAGCAAGCCCATGTGGCCCAGGCCAGTGACTTCAACGCGTTCCACGTCGCCCGTCAGCCCATCGTCCGACGCGCTTCCCGGGGGCACCAGGCCGTCGCCGAACAGCTTGCCGATCAGCTTGCCACTCGCCCCGCCTGCAGCGTCGCCCAGGGTTGCGTAGACCAGGCGCACGGGCACCGCCAGGGCTTCGGGACGCGTGCTGCGCTGCGCAGGCGCATGCATGCCCTGGCGCAGATCTTTCACGCCCTGGCTGCGGGCATTGGCGATGCGGCCGAGCGGCCGGGTCACGTCGGTCGCCATCAAGGCGGCACTGGCGACGGCACCCAGCTTCGCGAGCGCCGCACCCTGGTTCGGCGAGCCGAGGCAGATCATCATCGACGTGCGGGAAGCCCATTCCAGGGCATGCTCGGTCGCGATGGCCAAGCCGCGCCGCGCCACCAGCCCGCCCATGCTGTGGCCCACCAGCACGAACTCGTTCAGTTGCGGCGCGGCTTTCGACAGCTCGTCGAGCCGCATCGCGAACTGCTGCGCACTGGCCTCGATCGGCAGCCCGGTGTTGTAGCGCAGGTAGAGCGCGCTCAAGCCCAGTTCGCGTTCGAGCAAGGCGCCATAGCGAACCGTCAGGCCCTCTGCCAGGGTGCGGGCCCATGGCGACGCGTGCCAGGCATCGGTGCGCAGGCCCCAACTGCCCTCGTCGCAGGCCAGTCCGTGAATGAAGACGCAGACCCGCGCGCGCAAAGGCGCGAGGTTCGGAGGCGTGAGTTCCATTGGCGCGCCATCGACATGGAACGCCATCTGCACCGCCAGAGGATTGGCCGACGCCGCCAGCGCATCGCCCACTGCGCCGTTCAACGCACTGCGCAGCAATTGCTCCTTGGCACCGGGAATGCGGTTCGGGTCGGTGGCCAGGTGCTCCGCGCCCGCCGCCAGCGTCAACGCGGCTGAACCGCCGTGGCGCACCGCCGCATACACACCTTGCGTGACCGCATCGTGCACGGCCTGCACCAGGCGCGTGGGCACCGACAGGCCGGGCAAGCGCAGCAGCTTGTCGAAGGTCTTGCCGGCAATGGCCTCGTGCACCTCCTGCACGCGTGTCGCGGTGGCCTGGAGGCCCGCGTTCAGGGCGGGTGCGTAGCCGGCCCGCCGCAACCGGCCCCCGGCTTTCGCCGCTCTGGCTGGTTCGGCCGCCGGATCTGCCGACGTTGCGGACTTTGCTGGCGCCGCAGCGTCCCGGGGAGGCGTGCGGCGCCTGGACACTTCACGTCGCGGGCTGGCCTTCGACGGGCGGAGCACCGGATTCGGCATCGTCCATGGGCGTGTCGTCCGTACCCGGATCACCAGCCTTGCGGCCGGCCTTTTCTTTCACTTTGTCCTCTTTCTTCTTCTTCTTCGCCTGCTCACGCTGGCGTTTTTCGAACGAGTAATTTGGCTTGGCCATGGGTCCTTCCGGTCAGGTGCAGTGCGGTTGCAATGTCGTTCGACATGCGTTTATTGTCAAACCCGAGGTTACGCGCTTTTCGGCCGCATCAACCCGGCAGTCATCGAGAAAGTCCACTTCAGAACGCCAGGGTGCGCACGCCTTGCGGCGTGCCGAGCAGGCACACGCCAGCCTTGTTGCGGGCGAAGATGCCGACGCTGACGACGCCGGGCCACTGGTTGATCTCGCGCTCCATCGCGGCCGGGTCGGTGATGCTCAAGCCCCGCACGTCGATGATGTGGCAGCCGTTGTCGGTGACCACGCCGGCACGCAATGCCGGCTCACCGCCCAGCCCGCGCAGCAAGCGCGCGACCTGCGCAGCCGCCATCGGGATCACCTCGACCGGCAGCGGGAAGCGCCCGAGCACGGTCACGAGCTTCGATGCATCGGCGATGCAGACGAAGCGCCCGGCCAGGTCGGCGACGATCTTCTCGCGCGTCAGCGCCGCGCCACCGCCCTTGATCATGTTGCCGGCGTGGTCGATCTCGTCGGCGCCATCGATGTAGACCGCCAACGCCGACACGCTGTTCGCATCGACGACCTCGATGCCATGCCGACGCAGCCGCTCGCTGCTCTGCTCGGAACTCGACACTGCAGCCTTGACGCGCTGCGGCATCGCGGCCAGCGCATCGATGAAACAGTTCACCGTGGAGCCGGTGCCCACGCCGATCACGCTGCGCGGCTGCACATACTCGGTAGCGGCCCGGCCGACCATCGCTTTCAACTCGTCTTGGGTCATCTTTTGCGTCGTCACTTGCGTCATGGCCCGATTATCGGTGTGCCGACCATCGCCTCCGGCCGCACCCAGGCATCGAACTGCCCGGCGCTGACAAAGCCTGAGGCGAGCGCCGCCTCACGCAGGCCGAGCCCTTGCGCGTGAGCCTGCTTCGCGATCTGCGCCGCGCGGTCGTAGCCGATGTGCGGGTTCAGCGCGGTGACCAGCATCAGCGAGCGCTGCACGAGTTCGGCAATGCGTGGTCGGTCGGCCTCGATGCCGCGCGCGCAATGCGCTTCGAAGCTGCGCGTGCCATCGGCCAGCAGCCGAATGCTTTGCA
>CANJKD010000450.1 GCA_947474415.1 Burkholderiales bacterium
CGTGTCGGCCACCGGCAGCGCCAGCAGACCGCCCACCGGGTCGGTCAGGCAAGCGTCGATCAGCGCGTCAATCCACTCGGGGCGCACCAGGCAACGGGCGGCGTCGTGCACCAGCACCCAGTCATGGGGTGCGGCGCCACGCTGCACCAGTTCATCGAGGCCGTTCGACACGGTCTGCGCGCGAGTTGCGCCACCGACCCGCGCCGACCAACCCGTGAACGCCGGCGCATGGCGCTCGAACTGCGCGTCTTGGGCCCCCAGCACCACCAGCGTGGCAGTCAAGCGTTTCACCTGCGCCAGCGCCACCAGCGTGTGCGCGACCAGGCTCTGGCCCATCAGCGCGGCGTACTGCTTCGGCCCGTCGGCACCCGAGCGCTCGCCCACGCCCGCACAGGGCACCAGCGCGTAGAGGCGCGGGGCACGGCCAGGGACAGGCTGCGTCTCTGGGGCGAACGTGGTGACCGTGGTTTTGGAGGCGTCGGCAAGCGGCATGGCAACGCGAATTCTATAATCGAGATCGTCTGCTGCCCCGGGAAAGCCACATCAAGAAGGCCCTGCGGGGCGCTTTGCTTTTTGCCCTGGAATTCATGCAACTGCCCGACATCAAGCCCGGTAAGCGCTTCACCTTGCCGCGGCCCTTCGGCTCTGCCGATGCCTTGCTGCTGGCGCAATTCGCGCTCGCGCAAACCGCATTGGGCAAGCTCACCGTGATCGTCACCGCCGAGCCGGCCGACACGCAGCGTCTCGAAGATGAACTCGCGCTCTTCGGGCCGGCCTTGCGTGTCGCGGTGTTCCCCGACTGGGAAACCCTGCCCTACGACACCTTCTCGCCGCACCAGGACCTGATTTCCGAGCGCCTTGCCACGCTCTGGCGCCTGCTTCAAAAAGGCGGCCAACGCGAGGCCGATGTGCTGCTGCTGCCGGCCACCACCGCGCTGGTGCGGCTGGCGCCGCCGAGCTTTCTGGCGGCCTACACCTTCAACTTCAAGCAGAAGGAAAAGCTCGACGAAGCCGGGCTGAAGGCGCAGCTCACGCTGGCCGGCTACACCCATGTGAGCCAGGTCGTCTCACCGGGCGAATATGCCGTGCGCGGCGGGCTGATCGACCTGTTCCCGATGGGCTCGCTGGTGCCGTACCGCGTCGACCTGTTCGGCGATGAAGTGGACTCCATCCGTACCTTCGACCCCGACACCCAGCGAAGCCTCTACCCGGTGCCCGAAGTGCGCCTGCTGCCGGGCCGCGAGTTCCCGATGGACGAGTCTGCGCGCACTGCCTTCCGGGCCCGCTGGCGCGAAAAGATGGAAGGCGACCCGACGAAGGTGCGCCTGTACAAGGACATCGGTTCAGGCATCGCCACGGCCGGCATCGAGTACTACCTGCCGCTGTTCTTCGACGCCACCGCGACCATCTTCGACTACCTCGGCGAGCACGCCACGCTGGCGCTGCACGGCGAGGTCGATGAGGCGCTGACGCGCTTCTGGGCTGACACCCGCGAGCGCCACCGTTTCCTGCAACATGACCGCGAGCGGCCCATCCTGCCGCCCGAAGAACTGTTCCTGCGCACCGAGGAATTCTTCGAACGCTGCAACGCGCATGCGCAGTTGTCAGTGCGTGGCAGCGAACCTTCGGAGTGGGCCCGCCCCTTGCCCGACCTCAGCGTCGAACGCGGCGCGCCCGAACCGCTGAAGCGGCTGCAACTGCATGTGGGCAGCACGCCCCATCGCGTGCTGATCGTGGCCGAAAGCGAAGGCCGGCGCGAGAGCCTGCTGGAACTGCTGCGCGACAGCAAAATCGAGCCACCGAGCGTGGCGTCCCTGGCCGAATTCCAGGCCGGCGACGCACACTTCGCGATCGCCGTCGCGCCGCTCGCGCAAGGGTTCTTCTGGTTCGAACCCGGCCGCATTGGCAGCGACGGCCAGACCGTCGCGGGCATCGCGATCCAGTTCGTCACCGAGACCGAACTTTTCGCCGCCAGCCCGAGCACGCGCCGGCGCCGCAAGCAGGAGCAGGTCAGCGATGTGAACGCGCTGATCAAGGACCTGTCGGAGCTGAAGGTCGGTGACCCGGTGGTGCACGTGAACCACGGCATCGGCCGCTACGTGGGCTTGAAGAGCATCGACCTGTCGAACGGCGCCGATGGCGGTGCCAGCGAGTTCCTGCACCTCGAATATGCGGACAAGGCCACGCTCTACGTGCCGGTCGCGCAGTTGCACCTGATCGCACGCTACACCGGCGTCAGCGCCGACGAAGCGCCACTGCACCGGCTCGGCTCCGGCCAGTGGGACAAGGCCAAGCGCCGCGCCGCCGAACAGGTGCGTGACACCGCCGCCGAGTTGCTGAACCTGTATGCGCGCCGGGCCGCGCGCGAAGGTTTCGCGTTCCGCTTCTCGCCGCATGATTACGAAGCCTTTGCCGCCAGCTTCGGCTTCGAGGAAACGCCTGACCAGCAGGCCGCCATTCACGCCGTGATTCAAGACATGGTGTCGCCGCAGCCGATGGACCGGCTGGTGTGCGGTGACGTGGGCTTCGGCAAGACCGAAGTCGCGTTGCGCGCCGCCTTCATCGCCGTCACCGGCGGCAAGCAGGTGGCCATCCTCGCGCCGACCACGCTGCTCGCCGAACAACACTTCCAGAACATCGCCGACCGCTTCGGCAAGTGGCCGATCAAGGTCGCCGAGATCTCGCGCTTCCGCTCCTCGAAAGAGGTCAAGACCGCGCTCGAAGGCCTGGCCGACGGCACGGTCGACATCGTCGTCGGCACGCACGCGCTGATCAGCGACAAGGTCAAGTTCAAGCGCCTGGGGCTGCTTGTGATCGACGAGGAACATCGCTTCGGCGTGCGCCACAAGGAGGCCATCAAGGCAATGCGCGCCGAGGTCGATGTGCTCACGCTCACCGCCACACCGATTCCGCGCACCCTGGGAATGGCACTCGAAGGCCTGCGTGACCTGAGCGTCATCGCGACCGCACCGCAGCGCCGCCTGGCGATCAAGACCTTCGTGCGCAGCGAGAGCAGCGGCACGATCCGCGAGGCCGTGCTGCGCGAGTTGAAGCGCGGCGGCCAGGTCTACTTCCTGCACAACGAGGTGGAGACCATCAAGGCGCG
This sequence comes from Burkholderiales bacterium, assembly GCA_947474415.1. Taxonomy (GTDB): domain Bacteria; phylum Pseudomonadota; class Gammaproteobacteria; order Burkholderiales; family Burkholderiaceae_C; genus LMDS01. The sequence continues at coordinate 3,107 of CANJKD010000450.1, forward strand.
GCGCGACAAGCTGGCCGAGTTGATCCCCGAGGCGCGCATCGCCATCGCCCACGGCCAGATGCCCGAGCGTGAACTCGAAGCGGTGATGCGCGACTTCGTGGCCCAGCGCTACAACCTGCTGCTTTGCTCGACCATCATCGAGACCGGCATCGACGTGCCCACCGCCAACACCATCGTGATGAGCCGCGCCGACAAGTTCGGCCTGGCGCAGCTGCACCAGTTGCGC
>CANJKD010000451.1 GCA_947474415.1 Burkholderiales bacterium
AGATCCTCGCGACCATCGAGAGTTCGCAGGACAATTACACCAAGGCGCGCGGGCACCTGCAGGCAGCGATCGCCGCCGGGGGCCTGAACGACAAGGAAATCTCGGACACGCGCTACCAAATGGCGCAGATGTTCCTTGCCGAGGAAAAATGGAAGGAAGGCGCTGCAGCCTTGGAAGAGTGGTTTCGCACGGCCCAAAGCCCTAACGGTGCTGCTTACTACCTGCTTGCGGTAGCCTATTACCAGCAGGAGGACTTCAAGCGTGCTACGCCTCCGGCGCAGAAAGCCGTAGACCTCACAGACAAGCCGCAAGAAGGCTGGGTCCAACTGGTCCTGGCGCTGTATCTGCAGCAAGACCGCTACTCCGAGGCAGTGCCGCTGCTGAAGAGACTGATTTCCATGACGCCTGAGAAAAAGAGCTATTGGCAGCAGTTGTCGTCTGTGTATGGGCAGATGGAGGACTACATCAAGGCTCTGAGCACCTTGCAGCTCGCGTACAACGCCGGGATCGTGAACGAAGACTCTGACATACGCCGCCTCGCCGATCTGCAACTCTTCAACGAACTGCCTTACCGTTGTGGCATGACCCTCGACGAGGCTATCGCGAAGAAGCAGGTGAAGGTTGACGCCAAACTCTATGAGAAGCAGGCCAACTGCTGGATCAGTGCACGCGACTTCGGGAAGGCGATTTCCCCGTTGAACCGGGCCGCTGAAATGGCCGGGAACGGCGATCTGTTTGTCCGACTCGGAGAAGTCCAGATCCAACGAAGTGAATGGGGCGAAGCCGCGAAGGCGCTGCAAAGCGGAATCCGCAAAGGCGGCCTCAAGGACACAGGTAACGCGCAGTTGCTTCTCGGGATCGCGCACTTCAACCAGAAGAACTACGGGCCCGCGGGCGACGCGTTCAATCGAGCGCGTGGCTTCGAGAAGCATCGAAGGATGGCCGATGGCTATCTGCAGTTGATCAAGGTCCAGAAGGGTTGATTCGAGGATCACAGCCAGTCATGAGCCGGAATAAACCACACAATGGCCCTGTGCGCAGGGTGGCATGCATCGCGGTCGCGGTGCTTCTGGGCGTCGGGAGCGTGGCGAGCCACGCGCAGGACGTCGGGGAGCGCTACGCGAAACTCTACTCAGACACTGAGAGTTTCGTGCGCTATAACGACACGCTCACCAAGCAGATCGCTTCGCAGCAGCAGCGTCTGGCTGACGTCGAATCGCAGTCCGCTGCGCTCGACGCCACTGCCGCCAACCTGGGCCCGCTTCTCTCGCGGATGCATGGTGATCTTGAGAAGTTTGTCGCCCAGGACCTCCCCTTCCTCGATCCTATCGGGGACAGCGACGATAGCCGCCAAGACCGCATGCAGCGTCTCAAGGACATGATGTCTGATGGCGGTCTGAACTCGGCCGAGAAATACCGCCGTCTTCTAGAGGCCTATCAAATCGAGATTGAATATGGCCGTTCGATTGCGGCGTATCCAGGGCAGCTTGACGACGGTCGTAAGGCCGAGTTCGTGAGGGTCGGTCGCGTGTCCCTGCTGTACCGCACAGAGGATGGCCAGGAGGCTGGCTATTGGGACCACACCCAGAAGACATGGGTCGTTGACAACGATTACCGTGACACAGTGGCCCAGGCACTGCGGGTTGCCAAAAAAGAAGTAGCGCCTGACGTGATGTTCGTTCCGGTGCCCCCGGCGCAGGAGGCCCGCTCGTGAACTGCACTCGCTTTATCAAAGTCGCTCTCGTAGCCCTCAGCCTGCTGCCGTTGGCTGCAACGCAGGCTGCCGTGAACGTAGGCGAATTGGAGCGCCAGGCCGCCGCCATGCGTGAGCGGGAGGCGAAAGTCTGGAAGGAACGCGAAGCTACTCAGCGAGTAGAGCTTCAGAAGCAGGAGAAATCTCTGGCGGAAGCGGCCGCGCGGCGCCAGCGCGCTGACAACCGGACCAAGGCACTCGATGCCGAATGGACCGCAAACGACGCGCGTATCACGGAATTCAAAGATTTGCTGCGTCAGCGCGAAGGCAACTTGGGAGAGCTCTTCGGGGTTACGCGCCAGATTGCCGGCGATGCGGCCAATGTACTGTCCAGCTCCATGCTCAGTTCGCAGTTCCGGCCTGTCGAAGGCGAGGAAGGGCGTGAGGCGTTCATGCGGCGGATTGCCGCGGCGAAGGAGCTTCCGGGTATCGACGAGCTTCAGCGCCTGTGGTTCGAGCTACAGCGCGAAATGACAGAGACGTCCAAGGTCGTCCGCTTCAAGGCACCGGTCAAGATGCGTGACGGGACGTTGGCAGAGGCGGACGTCGTGAGAGTAGGTCCTTTCACTGCGGTTGCCGACGGCAAGTATCTCACGTACAACTCGAGCACCTTGCAACTCGAGCAACTCGAGCGTGAGCTCACTCCCGGCCTCATGCGTACGGCGAGGGACCTCTCGGGCTCCACCGGGGATGGGTACGTCTCAGCTGTGGTAGATCCGGCACGTGGTGCGATGATAGGGATGTTTTCTGAGCGCCCGAATATCATCGAGCGTATCCAGCACGGAGAGGTCGTCAACTACGTGATTCTTTTCGTGGGCATACTTGCGGTAGTGCTCGCGCTATACCAGTACATCTATCTCTTTATGCAGCGTGCCAAGGTTGCCGCGCAGTTGAAGAACATCTCACAGCCCACCAGCGACAATCCGCTTGGTCGTGTTCTTCTGGCAATGCATGAGGGTGATGTGGCCGGTCAGTCGGCAGAGGTTGTGGAACTCAAGATCTCCGAGGCTGTGCTTCGCGAGGTGCCTAAACTGCAACGCTTCCAGGCCTTCTTGCGCCTCGGCGTGGCGGCGGGTCCGCTGCTCGGTCTGATCGGTACCGTTATCGGCATGATCGTGACCTTCCATGTCATCACTGCCACGGGTTCCAGTGACCCCAAGATGATGGCGCATGGTATCGGGCAGGCCATGATGGCGACGGTACTGGGAATTGGTATCGCCATCCCACTGCTCTTCATTAATCAAGGCATGACTGCGCTTTCCAATATCGTGACGCGGATCCTTGATGAGCAGAGCCAAGCGGTGCTTGCGAATGAACTGCTGCGGCGCAACCCCTTCATGACGCGCTCGCTCGAAGAGGCTCGGCGCCTCGACAAGGGCTGACACGCGCCTCGGCGCCATCGACGGGCGGCAGAGATGCCGCCCGTTTTCGTTCAGGCCAAGTGATCCCGGGTCCCTGTGCTAGTATCCGCCGCGATCCGTTCCGGACGATCCCCGCATGCGTTGCCCTTTCTGCTCCGCCGCCGATACCAAGGTTATCGACTCCCGTCTCGTGGCCGAAGGTGACCAGGTCCGTC
>CANJKD010000452.1 GCA_947474415.1 Burkholderiales bacterium
ACTCCCCACGCGCTTCGCACGGCCCCTGCGAGAGGGGTACTTCGCATTTGGGGCGGCGCGGCATGCTCATTCCTCCCCGAGGTAGACGCGCCGCACGTCGGCGTTGTTGCGGATCTGCTCTGGCGTGCCTTCGGCCAGGAACTCGCCGTGGTGCAGCACGATCAGCCGTTCGCACAAGCCCATCACCAGCTTCATCTTGTGTTCCACCAGCACCACGGTGCGCTCCGCCGCCAGCGCGCTGATGAGCCGCATCATCACGGTTGTTTCTTCGGGCGACATGCCGGCCGTGGGTTCGTCCATCAGCAGCAGCACCGGCTCGCTGGCGAGCGCCAACAGTGGTGGCACATGTGCAGACGCCGACCGCGAGTTCGCAGCTCGGTGCGAAAGGTGCGGGCGAGGCCGGCAGCGCAGGTGCGCCGGGGGCGGTGATGAACGCCATCAACGATGCGCTGTTGCCGCAGGGCGCGGCAGTGTTCTCGCAGCCGTTCACGCCGGAGAAGATCTTGCGGGCGTTGCGCAAGGTGGCGTAGCGCTGCTGCGCTGGGTGCTGCCAACCCGGCGCGCCGAAGGGCCTATGGCCACAGCGCGTTGAGCAATTGTGCGAGCCGCGCGCCGGCGCGCAACAGTTGCTGCGCCTGGATGGCCTGCTTGCGCTCAATGTAGGCCGCACGGTCGGCGTATTCGACCGTCCAGCGGCCGGGCTTCGCGGCATCCGGCTGAAACGCCAGGCCGTCGAATGCTTCGCGTGAAGCGAGCAGGGTTTCGGTTGCCCAGGCGGCCGGCCAGGCGCTCGGGTCCAGCGGGTTCGCCGCGATGCGGCGGGCTGCAGCCAGCCTGGCCTTGTCGATGCGGGACGGCTGCAACTGTGGTGGGATCGCGTCCCACAGCGCGTGCAGGTTCGTCGCACCATCGGTGATCGAATTGCCGCCCCGGGTGGTGTTCACGCTTGACGCCGCAGCGCCGGCGTCGGGGTCGACCGGTGCGCCGCGAGCGTCAAGGTAGACCGCCCCCACATGCAGGGGTTGGTGCACATCGCCCACCAGGTGGGCGAGCAGCAACAGGGCTTCCTTGCGGTCCCGGATGCTGAAAGGCGGGGGCGCGGGCCGCTCACGCAGCACGGCGATGGTGGCATTCAGTGCGCTCACGACGTCGTGGTCGCTGGTGCCGATGAACCTGCGGTCGTAGCGCTCGTGCTGGACCGCGACATCGCTGAAGTGGTACGCCTTGTGGCAGGCCACTCCCTCGCTGGCGGAGCTGCAAACGTTCCAGTTGCGCCTCACGTAGTCGGCCATCCTCGCCCTGCCGGGCGGCGTCTCGAAGTGCTCGCAGGCAGGGTGGAAGCGCGGGTTGGGCACATAGTGGAAGCCAGCCGGTCCGGGCGCCACGTCCTTGGCGCAATCGGCCCAGGTCGCGGCCACCGCGAGTTTCATGCCGAGAACGAGCTGAACCTGGCGCGCGGCGTGCGGGCTCAGGAGCCGGTCCGCCAGCGCCCCGCTGAACTCGTGGCCGGAGGCGCTGAAGGCCATCGCTGCCGACGCGTGCAGAAGGCCCGCCAACAATGCCGGTGCGCGAAGAATCTGAAGCATTTGGCTGCCTTGTCGATGGCGTCGCAGCGGAAGCCCGGCCGTCGGGCCGAATCCATTGACAGGCACGTGAAAAATCACACGCCCGGCCTGACCGGAAGCACCCGCTTGGGTGATTTGCAACCCGACGATTCTGCTTCAGGATTCATACTCTGAGCGCGCCATGAACGACCCGATGACCCCCGAACAATTTACTGGCAAGCTCGCCCGTCTTCGCCAGGAACTGGCCGAGGCCTGTTCGGCGCCTGCGTGGCGGTTCGGCCGCATCGACCGGATCACCGAGGAGCTTGCGGAAACCGAGCGCGCCATCATGACCAGGCAGCCGCAAGACGAACCGACCGAGGTCGCCCCGTTCAATTTCGGCGCGTGAGTTTGAGCCGGCTTCGGCCTGCGGTCAAAGGCCCTGCGGCGCCACCCATGAAACCCCCCAATGTCGGCGCAGCGCGAACCGCGCAACCATCGTCTCCTGCAAAACTCATGGGTAGCGTAATGAGACTGTTCAAATTCGGATGTGCGGCTTTGGTGGTTGCGTCACTCGCGGCCTGTGGTGGCAGCAGTGACTCGGATCGAGGCTTGCTTGCGGCCGATCCCACGACCATCACGACCCTGACCGTCGCGCAGATCAATGCGGCCACGTTGGCCAGTGGCCTGCAAGGGCTCAGCGGCCCGGCGCGTTGCGACGTGAAGTACGTGGGCCTGAACTACCACACGCGCGGCCCGGCCGGCGAAGTGACGAACGCGTCGGCCGTCATGCTGGTCCCGACCGGCTCCTGCACGGCTGCGGCACCGTTGCTGGCCTACGCCAGAGGCACCGAGGTGTACCAGCCGCGCACGCTGGCGAACCCGAGTGATGGCGAGACATTCCTGCTCGCCGCCATGTATGCGGCCCAGGGCTACGCGGTCGTGGCGACCGACTACCTCGGCTATGCGAAGTCGAATTTCGGCTACCACCCCTACTTGCACGCCGACTCCGAAGCCAGTTCGGTGATCGACTCGATCCGTGCGGCCCGTGCTGCGGCCGTGTCGGTTGGCGCCTCGCTGTCGGGCAAGATCATGTTCACCGGCTACTCGCAGGGCGGGCATGCGTCGATGGCCGCGCACCGTGCGGCGGAGCGCGACAACGCCAGCGAGTTCAACGTGGTGGCAGGTGCCCACTTGGCCGGGCCGTACAACCTGTCGGGCTCGTTCAAGGTGACAAGCGCGGTCGCCGGTGTGCAGTTCTTCGTGCCTTTCATCGTCGAGTCATGGCAGAAGGTCTACGGCAACATCTACACCGACATCAAGACGGTTTACAAGCCACCCTATGACAGCTACATCGCCAACCTGCTGCCGAGCCCGACGCTGACCTTCACCACCTTGGTGACGACAGGCAAGCTGCCTGGCATCAACGGCGAGACGCCTGACCAGGCGCGTGACCTGATGTTCCAGGCCGCCTTCCTGACCGACACCCAGACGAACGACAACAGCGCGATCTACCTGGCCGGCAAGAAGAACGACCTGCTCGGCTGGAGCCCGAAGGCCAAGACCTTGTTGTGCGGTGGCGCCGGTGACCCGACCGTGCCGCCCGCCGTTCACCAGGTGGTGATGAAGGCCGACTTCGACAACCGCAACCTGACCAACGTCACGTCGGTCGACGTCGACCCCTATGTGCAGGCCACCTACGGCCCCGGCGGCGTCGCCCCGACCGACCCGACCTCGGCGGCCTTCGCCACGTACTACGGCAGTTATCACGGCAGCTACGAGCC
>CANJKD010000453.1 GCA_947474415.1 Burkholderiales bacterium
CGAGCCCTGCGCCGGTGGCGGCGGTGCGGGCGGCGTCGCCACGGAAGAAAGGCGTGGTCAGTTGCGCCAGCTTTTGCGGGTCGGCGCCCTGGCCGAAGTCGCGCACGGTCAGGATCACCCACGGCCCAGTGCGCGCGTAGGTCACGAGCACGCGCGCGATGCCGGTGTCGGTGGAACGGCCATAGCGGCGGGCGTTCTCGAAGAGGTTCTGCAGCACGCGGCCCAGTTCCACATCGTCGGCCACGACCTTGGTGTCAATCGCCACGCGAGAGGTGATGCGGATCTGGCTCGTGTCGCGGAACGCGGTCATCTCGCGGTCGACCACCGACGACAGGTGCACCGGCGACAACTGGGTGTCACCGGGGCGGGCGTAGTCCATGAACTTGTCGATGATGGCGTCGAGCTGGAAGATGTCGAGTTCCATGTTGTGCCGGGCCTCTTCGTCCTGCACGCTCATCTCGGCTTCGAGCCGCAGACGCGCCAGCGGCGTGCGCAGGTCATGCGAGATGCCAGCCAGCATCACAGCGCGGTCTTGTTCCACCTTGGCGAGCTCGCGGGCCATGCGGTTGAAGCCCATGTTGACCTGGCGGATTTCGCTCGTCAGCGTGTTCTCGTCGAGGCGAGAATCGAACTCGCCTTCGCGAATGCGGCTGGCTGCGAACGACAGTTCTTTCAGAGGCTGGTTGATGAGCCGGGCGATCGCGGCCGAGCCGAGCACGGTGGCGAGCAGCGCGATGCTGACCCACAGCGTGAGGGCGTTCCACGAGATCGGCGTGGCCTGCGTCGGGTCGGCCTCCAGCCAGTAGGAATCCTTGTCGATCGAGAAGCCGATCCACAGGCCTGGCACGCTGTTCACCGAACTCGCGACGATGGTGTCGGCGCCGAGCTGGGTGCGCAGTTCGAGCGCGATGATGCGCGCAACGCGGTCGGCGTCATATGGCTCCCAATTGTCAGCCTGCTCGCGTGGTGCGAGCTTCAGCGACTCCTGCCTCGACACGCCCTTCAGCAGCGCGATGCGGTTGATCGCGTCGCTCGACAGCAACGCCGCCCGCGCCAGCTTCACGAGGCTGGCGATCTGCGTGGCGGCCTGCAACGCGCGCGGTTCGGATTCGAGCGTGCGAAAGGTCTGCACCCATGCCCCGACCCCGCAGGCGAGCAGCAGCGCGAGCAGGAAAAAGGTGCGCCAGAACAGGCTCAGCGCGACTTGTTTTCTGACCATCGTGGGCGGGCTGCGGAATAGGGCGCCGCAACGGTGCGGCCAGGGCGGGGGTTCGTGGGCTCAGGCGTATTGGCTTGGCTGTTCAGGGCGCGCCGTCCGGCACGAACACATAGCCGACGCCCCACACCGTCTGGATATAGCGCGGCTGCGCCGGGTCAGGCTCGATCATTTTTCGCAGGCGCGAGATCTGTACGTCGAGGCTGCGGTCGAAGGGCTCGAATTCACGGCCGCGCGCGAGCTGCGCGAGCTTGTCGCGCGAGAGTGGCTGGCGCGGGTGGCGAACCAGCGCCTTCAGCATCGAGAACTCGCCGGTGGTCAGCGCGATCTGCTCGCCCTCTTTCGACAGGCGGCGCAGCGCCAGGTCGAATACGAACGGGCCGAAGCTGACCGTCATCGCTTCGAGGGCCGGCGCGCCCGGCGCTTCGAGTGTCGGGCGGCGGCGCAGCACGGCGTGGATGCGGGCCAGCAGTTCGCGCGGGTTGAAGGGCTTGGGCAGGTAGTCGTCGGCACCCACTTCGAGGCCCACGATGCGGTCCACGTCTTCGACCTTGGCGGTCAGCATGATGATGGGCGTGAGGTCGTTGGCGGCACGCAGGCGGCGGCAGATCGACAAGCCGTCTTCGCCAGGCAGCATCAGGTCGAGCACGATCAGGTGCACGGTCTCGCGGGTCAGCAGCCGGTTCAGTGCCTTCGAGTCCTCGGCCAGCAGCACCTCGAAGCCTTCCTGGGTCAGGTAGCGGCGTAGCAGGTCGCGGATGCGGGCATCGTCGTCGACGACAACGATCCGGTCGGGTCTCGGGTTGGCAACGGCTGACATGCATCAAGCTCCTGAATTTGTAACAGCCCCGATTTTGCGCAGATTTCGATACGATTTTTGGCGGGCCTGACCAGTTGTTACAACTCAGCTGTAGCGGTTTGTCAGCTGCGTCATGCGTGTCGGGCGTGTAAGGTGCAAGCAGGGCGACAGGGCCTTTCGCCCGGTCGCCCTGCCAACGCTTCAAGGCCGTCACTTCAAAGGAATCAGCATGTCAGCCCGAACCCAAGGTTTCATCGTGGCCGCTTGCGCCTGGCTCGTCGCCGGAGCAGCGATGGCCGCCGATGCGCTGCCGCCCCAGGGCGTGGTGAGCCTGTCGTCAAGTGCCAGTATGGAAGTCGTGCGCGACCTGCTGCAGGTCACGTTCGGCACCACCCGCGAAGGCCTCGACGCGGCGGCCGTGCAGTCGCAACTGAAGCAGGCGCTCGACGCAGCCCTCGCGGAGGCGAAGCGGGCGGTGCGGCCCGGCCAGGTCGATGTCCAGGCTGGCAACTTCTCGATCTCGCCGCGCTACACCAACAAGGGCGTCGTCAGTGGCTGGCAGGGCAGTGCAGAGTTGGTCGTCGATGGCCGGGACATGCAGGCCATCGGCCAGCTCACCGGGCGCATCACCACGCTCACGATCAGCCGTGTGGGCTATAGCCTTTCGCGTGAATTGCGCGAGAAAAGCGAGGGCGAGGTGTCCGCTCAGGCGATTTTGCGCTACCGCGCCAAGGCGGCCGACTACGCCAAGCAGTTCGGCTATGCGGGCTATGTAATCCGCGAGGTCAGCGTCAATTCGAACGAGCAGATCTCGCCGCGCTTCGCCGCCGCACCGCAGATGAAGGCGTTGGCGGCTTCGTCCGAAGAAGCCTTGCCGGTGGAACCGGGCAAGGGCACGGTGACGGTGAACGTGAGCGGCTCGGTGCAGATGAATCGCTGAGCGCGAATCCCTGAAGGTTCAGTGCACCGGTACACCGGTGCCGGGTGCACCAGCTAGGATGGCGCGTCCACCCACCAAGACTTCGCCATGACCGAACCGCGACTGAAGCACGTGCAATGCCTGGACACCCGCGGCCTGCATCGCATGGCGTACTGGGAATGGGGTGACGCGGCCAACCCGCGCGTGCTGGTGTGTGCCCATGGCCTGTCGCGCCAGGGTCGAGACTTCGACACGCTGGCGCGCGCGCTGTGCGGCGAATACCGCGTGGTGTGCCCCGATGTGGTGGGGCGCGGCCAGTCCGACTTTCTCGCCGACCCGATGGGGTACCAGATCCCAGCCTATGTGGCCGACATGGTGA
>CANJKD010000454.1 GCA_947474415.1 Burkholderiales bacterium
GCCCAAGGAGTTGCTCGCGCGCAAAACCGGTGAACGCGACGAAAGCAGGGTTCGCATCGATGATGCGGAACTGCGTGTCTTGCAGTACCGACGGAAACGGCGAGGCCCAGAAAATGCCGATGGTCTCGCGCATGCCGGCCGCCGTCCGCAGCGGCGGCTGAGCGGATCGTGGTGCGCTCGCGGGCTCGGGCACGGCTGGCGCCATCAACGACAGCAGCAGCGCGCCATGGCAGGCATCGAGGCGCCGCCACGCCACACCCAGCGCTCGGCCATCGGCCAAGCGCACAGGCGGCGGCACCGAGGTGCGCGTCAGGCCGACGCTGGCGCGCTTCAGCCAGCCGACGGCAGCAGCGCCGAGCGAGCCCTGCAACTGGTCGAGCGTCATGCCCGCCTCGCAGGGCAACAGGCGCAGCGCGGCCGTGTTGGCGAGTACCACGCGGCCGCGCGCGTCGAACACGACAACCGCGTCGGACAGCAGGTCGAAGAACTCGCGCCAACCGGGCGAGTCGGCCAGCGCGTCGGTCGAACTCACTCCAGCTCGATGGCAGCCATCGCCGCGCGCAACTGGGCCCGGTTGATCTCGGCCACACCCATCATCAGGCGCTCGGCAGCCTCCCGGAAGTCATAGAGCGACTCGCTCTCTGCCGCCTGCACCACGTCCATGTAAGGCCGAAAAGGCCCGGTCTTCTCGACCAACGTTTGGTGCACCCGCTCGGGCACCGGGATGGTGGCGAGCAGTTCGGCGAAGGGTTGCTGGAACATGCGGTCAAGCAAGGAGAACACGCCGCAGATGAACATCTCGCTGCGCATTTCATCGTCGCCGCTGGTGCGCCCCAGCTCTTCCATCAGCAGGCCGCGGCGCACTGCGGCGAACATCACCGGCTTCATGTTCGCGTCCTTGCTGGCAGTGGCCAGCAGCAGCGCCAGCCAGCGCCGCAACTTCTTGTAGCCCAGCAACATGATCGCGTGGCGGAACGAGCCGATCTCGACACGCAGCCCGAAGGCCGGCGAGTTGATGTAGCGCAGCAGCTTGAAGGCCAGCGGTGGGTCGCGCTTGAGCGTCGCTTCGAGCCGTTCGATAGGCTCTTCGTGGTCGACACGGTGGATCAACTCGACGATCACCTGCATGCCGGGCGCGGCCACGCCGCCCCCGTTGCGCGCACCGGCGCCAGAGACCACATCGTCGATCGGCCAGCCGAGCACCGCTTGCGCACCGCGTGTGAACGCCGCTTCCATCTCGACCACGGTGCGCACACCGGCTTGCAGATAAGGCATGTGGCGAACCGACCCTGAAGGCGGTACCGGCTCGACGAGACGCCGGTCTTGGTCGAGATCGATGATCGATTGCTTGAAACACGGCAGCACGGCCTTCGGCAGCTCGGTCAGCGGCCGGCCTTTCAGCAGCAGCGTGTTGCCATGCGAATTCAAGGCCACCAGCGACTCGGTGTTCAGCGGATCGGCCGCCATGAACGCGGGTACCTCGACCATCAGGTTCGCCGATGGCCGGGCGCGCAGCAGGTCTTGCAGCAGGCTTTCGCTGGCAACGTTGAGCGACACGCGTCCGCCGTTGGGTGGCCAGACCTCGCCCACGGCTTCGAGCAACTGGCGGGAGTCGAGCTGCGCATCGGGACGCATCGGAAACACCGTCAGCCGCGTCGCGACCACCGACCGGTTGCGGTCGATGAAGGCGGAGTAGCCGAACGCGACCTGGCTCAAGATGCCTTGCGACCCCGTGACCGTGCGGTGTTCCAGGTCACCTTCGGTGCCGATTGCCATGTCAGGAGCTCAGGTAGTTGAAGAGCGACAGCCGCTGCACCATTGAATACGCTTTGAGGGCCGCATCGTAGCCGGTCTGCTGGTTGCCGACGTCCGAGATCGCCTGCGTCATGTCGAGGTCCTCGGCGTTGGCGCGAGCGGTCTGGCTCGACAGTTTCAGTGCCGCCAGCCGCCCGGTCACGTTGTCAATGCGGGCCAGCGTGGCACCGACCGCGCTGCGTGCTGAAATGGTCTGGCCGAGCACCGAATCGATCTGGCTCAGGCTGGACGAATTCGTCTGCTGGATCTGTGTGCCGGTGCGGCCCGGTGTATTCAGGTCTGCTACCGCCTTGTCGAGCGCGTCGAACACGTTGAGGCTGGCAGTCGACGGCACGATGTCGAACCGGTCGCCATTGGCAGGCGCACCCGAAATCTTCGCCGACATGCCGTCGATCTGCACCGCCTGGCCGGGCGTGAAGGCCAGGTTGGCCTGGGTCGTGGGCAAGCCACCTTTCAACACCGAATACGTGGTGGCGCCCGACGCCACGGTGAACTGGATGCTGTAGCTGGAGCCGGTGATCTGCGACGGGTTGGTGACGCTGCCGGGGTCGATCCAGGCGCTGCCGGTGCTCGTCACGGCGCGCGTCTCGAACACACCATTACCGGTGCGCGCCTGGAGCCACGTCGGCTGGCCGTCCATCGTCAGCGGCAGTTCTTCGCCCGAAGCTGCCTGCGTCGTGCCCGAGGTGCCATGAAACTGCACACCGCCCGCCGCGTCGACGAAAGGCTGCTGGTTCGCGCCCTGCCCGCCGAACAGATAGCTGCCGGCGCCATCGCTTCGGTTCGCCACGGCGAACAGTTGCTGGCGAAGCGCTGCGAGCTCATTCGCCTTCACGCTGCGCTCGGCGTCGGAATAGCTGGCGTTGCCGGCCGCGAGCAAGGCCTCGCGCGCCGACTGCAGCAGTTCGGTCGCGTCGCCGAGCGCACTCTCGGTGAGTGCCATCGCATTGCTGCTGGCATCGACCGCACGCTGGCTCGAAACAGCGCGGCGCTCCGAAGCCAGCGCGCGCTCGGCGCGTGCCGCTGACGCCGGGTCGTCGCTGGCGCGGTTGACGCGCTTGCCCGTGGTCAATTGTTGCTCCACTTGATCGAGACTGGCCTTGCGGTCGACAAGCGCGTCGAGCGAACTCTGGTAAGTGTTGGCGGTGCTGATTCGCATGAGAAACCTGGTCAGGAAATTGGCTGTGCGGTGGACGGTTTGCGAGCGCGGAACTCAGGCCTCGCACGGCCGCCAGAAGAGGCCTGATCCCCAAGGGCCACGCCAGTGGGCCTCTTCGTGGCCCATCGGGAACCACACCGAAGGCGTGTAAGGGGTCATGTCAGCCACCGGCGGCCTGCAGCATCGAGGTGAACACCGCCTGCGCCACCTGCAGCATCTTGGCCGCCGCTTGATAGCTTTGCTGGAACTGGATCAGGCGCGCAGCCTCTTCATCGAGGTTCACACCCGCCTTGTTGGCGCGCGCAGCCTCTGCATCGGTGGCCACA
>CANJKD010000455.1 GCA_947474415.1 Burkholderiales bacterium
CTTGTTCGTCAACTGGGCGGTCAAGCCGTTCTCGATGGCCTTGCTGGCCTGGGTCTTCATCCGCCATGTGTTCGCACCCTGGCTGCCTGCCGATCAGGCTGACAGTTATGTTGCCGGCCTGATCCTGCTCGCCGCCGCGCCCTGCACCGCGATGGTGTTCGTATGGAGCCGGCTCACCGGCGGCCACCCGCTGTTCACGCTGTCGCAGGTGGCGCTGAACGACGCCATCATGGTGTTCGCGTTCGCGCCCATCGTGGCGCTGCTGCTCGGCCTGTCGGCCATCGTCGTGCCCTGGGCGACGCTGATCACCTCGGTGGGGCTGTACATCGTGATCCCGGTCGTGCTGGCGCAGCTCTGGCGCACGGCGCTGCTGCGCCGCGGCCCGGCCGCCCTTGATGCGGCGCTGGCGAAGATCGGCCCCTGGTCCATCACCGCCCTGCTGGCCACGCTGGTGCTGCTGTTCGCGTTCCAGGGCAAGGCGCTGCTGAACCAGCCGCTGGTGATCGCGATGCTCGCCGTGCCGATCCTGATCCAGGTGTTCTTCAACTCGGGCCTGGCCTACTGGCTGAACCGGCGCCTGGGTGAATCGCACAGCGTGGCCTGCCCTTCGGCGCTGATCGGCGCCAGCAACTTCTTCGAGCTGGCAGTGGCAGCCGCGATCAGCCTGTTCGGCTTCGAGTCCGGCGCGGCGCTGGCCACCGTGGTCGGCGTGCTGATCGAGGTGCCGGTGATGCTGCTGGTGGTGAAGATCGTCAACCAAAGCAAGGGCTGGTACGAAGCCGGCCAGCCCACAGGAACCCACGCATGAACGACGCCACCATCACGATCTTTCACAACCCGGCCTGCGGCACCTCGCGCAACACGCTGGCGCTGATCCGAAACAGCGGCGTCGAGCCGGTGATCGTCGAGTACCTGAAGACGCCACCAAGCCGCGCGAAGCTGGCCGAACTCATCGCCGCCCTCAAGCTGCCGGTGCGCGCCGTGCTGCGCCGCAAGGGCACGCCGTACGACGCGCTGAACCTCGACGACCCAGCCTGGGCCGATGACCAGCTGGTCGGCTTCATCATCGAACACCCGATCCTGCTGGAACGGCCCATCGTCGTGACGCCGCTCGGCACGCGCCTGTGCCGGCCCTCGGAAGGCGTGCTCGACATCCTGCCAGCGAAGCAGCTCGCGCCGTTCGCGAAGGAAGACGGCGAACCCGTCATCGATGCCGAGGACGGCCGTGTCGCGCGCTGAACTGCCCTCCCCCAACGACTTGCCCCAAGTCGACCCGGCGCTGTTCGACCGTCCAACCGGTGACCGCTTTGCCGGTGCCGGCACCTCGACGCATGCGCCGCGTTTCCTGCTGCTCTACGGCTCGTTGCGCGAGCGCTCGTACAGCAAGCTGCTGACGCTCGAAGCGGCGCGGCTGCTGCAGGCCATGGGCGGCGAAGTGCGCATCTTCGACCCCGACGGCCTGCCCCTGCCCGACGCCGTTCCAGACAGCCACCCGAAGGTGCAGGAACTGCGCGATGCCGCCGCCTGGGCCGAAGGCATGGTCTGGACCTCACCCGAGCGCCACGGCGCGATGACCGGCATCATGAAGGCGCAGATCGACTGGATCCCGCTCAGCATCGGCGCGGTGCGGCCCACGCAGGGCAAGACGCTGGCGGTGATGGAAGTGTCGGGCGGTTCGCAGTCGTTCAACGCGGTGAACCAGATGCGCCTTCTTGGCCGCTGGATGCGCATGATCACGATCCCGAACCAGTCGTCGGTCGCGAAGGCCTTCCTGGAGTTCGACGCGGCGGGGCGCATGAAGCCTTCTGCCTACTGCGAGCGCCTGGTCGACGTGATGGAGGAACTGGTCAAGTTCACGCTGCTGACGCGTGACGTGGCGCCCTACCTGGTGGACCGCTACAGCGAGCGGCGCGAGACTGCCGACGAATTGTCGAAGCGGGTCAACCAGCGCTTGATCTGAGCACGACTTCGTGCATCGGCACCGCCCGCTCACCTGACGGAACAAGACCGCGGTAACGCGGTTCGCACCCGCAATGCCCGGCTGGCGGCGCTGCGCGCGTTCCTGAAGTTCGCCGGGCACCTCGACGTCAACGCGCTGCACGTCGTCGAGCAGGCACTGGGAGTGCCGATGAAGCGCTACGAGCGGCCGATGCTCGGCTTCCTGCCGCGTGAAGAGATACTGGCGATCATCGGCAAGCCGGGGTCAAGCTGGACCAGCCAGCGCGACCATCTGCTGCTGCACATGCTCTACAACACCGGTGCCAGGGTGTCGGAGATCATTGGCGTGCGGCTGGCCGATGTCGTGCTGGACGGTGCGGCCTGCGTGCACCTGCATGGCAAGGGGCGCAAGCAGCGCACGATGCCTCTGTGGCGCTCGACGGTGAAGGCGGTTCGGGCTTGGTTGAGGTTCAATCCCAATCTGCTGCCAGCCTCGGCATTGCTGCCCAACCGGGATGGGCACGCGATGACACGGACCAACGTCGCACAGCGCCTGGCACTGGCTGTGGCAACGGCAACTTCGGCGATGCCAAGCCTGCGTGATCGGCACATCTCCCCACACACCATCCGCCACACGACAGCCATGCATCTGCTGCAGTCGGGCGAGCCGATCGACGGCATTGCCCTGTGGCTCGGCCACGAGAGCCCGACGACCACGCATCAGTACACGGAGGCCAATCTGGCTATGAAGGAGAAGGCCTTGGCTCGCTTGCAGGACCCCGACACCGCGAGCCGGCGCTTCCGCGCCTCGGACTCGCTGCTCGAGTTCCTGAAGGGCCTGTGATTATGGGAAGTGCACGAGTGCCAGGGACCACCCGCCTACGAGGTGATCCGGGCGCTCGTCCTCTACGGTCTTGTCATAACCGAGGTCTTCTCATAATGGACGTTATGCAAGTCTTGCCATAACGGCCAACAGCTGACGGTGGCGACGGACTGCTTCCTGGCGGCTCGTCGAGTTTGCTGTGGAGAATGGCCCCATAGAGCCGTGCCGATGACGGTGGAATTCGCTCGCAGGAATCGAGGCGCGGCGTTGGGGTACTGGCCCCGGACAATCCGAATTGCAAACCTCGACACAAAGCTGAAGGTGCCGACCCCGCTGGCGCGGCGCAGTCAGGCCGGCAGCGAGATCGCTTCGCAATGCCCCGAAAATTGTTGGCGTGCTCACCCGCTTGGACGCCATTCGAAGGCACTTGCACTTGGCCCGCACGCAGGCCCGCATGACCGAGTCGCTGTGCGAAGGCATGTGCCCGCGATGGCCACTGAAAGGCTGGGTCTGACAATCTCGACCATGCGAACCCA
>CANJKD010000456.1 GCA_947474415.1 Burkholderiales bacterium
CGGTTCATTCAGCGAAGCGCAGTTCAAGAGTCGGCCGGCAAACGTCGTGCATTTTTCAGGCTGCGGCCTCCTGCGGCTGCGGGGCGCGGCGCGAATCTTCACGCTCGACCATCTTCATCATTACAGACGGAGTGGTGACGGCGGTGTCTTGCAGCACGGTCAGGTGGCGCAGCACAGCGTCATTGAAGCGGAAGCCTGTTTCCAACTCGACCAGGGTTTCCTTGCTGCATTCGATGTTGATGCAAAGGTAGTGCGCCTTGGCCAGCTTCTGAACCAGGTACGCCATTTGGCGACGGCCCCAGTCTTCGACACGGTGAACCTTTCCACCGCCGGTGGTGATGACACCCTTGTACCGTTCCAGCATGGCCGGAACCTGTTCGCTTTGATCCGGGTGGATCAGAAGCACGATTTCATAATGACGCATTGAGACTCCTTGTGGTTTCCAGCGTTGCGATCGAGCGGGCCGGCTGCCAAGGGGCATTCAGACCGCGTTTCCCGCAACGCCAGGTTGGGAAGCCACCCCGAAGCGTCAGACCCAGGTGTGGCAAGGTTAGCCCAATATTATAGCGCGAAGGAAATAGCGGAAGAGCTGCTCGCTGGCGAGGCGGCTGTCACACTTCGCGCGGGTAGCGGAGCCGCCGCACGAAGCGCCGTTGCGCATCGGAGGGCGCCTGCGTGATCAAGCTGACCATTGCGTGAATGAGAAAGCCCGTCGGCACGCCGAACACGCCAGCCGATACGGGTTGAATTCCGAACCACAGATCCGGCGCAGCACTGACTCCGAACAAGCTCCGCAGCCAGGACTCATTCCGGATCAGGTAGTACAGCGTGATCGCCAGCCCCGACCCCATGCCGCACACCGCTCCCCAACGATTGCCGCGGCTCCAGAAAAAGCCCAGCACCAGCGCCGGGACCAGCGCTGATGCAGCGATCGAAAACGCTGCCGTGACCAAGAACAGGATGCCTGCCGGCTTTTGCGTCGCGAGAGCCGCTGCAGCCAGCGCGGCCACCAGAAGAAGCACCTTCGAAACCGTGACTCGACGTGTGCTGGAGGCTTCGGGCGCCAGCATCTTGTGATACAGGTCATGAGAGAGCGCATTCGAAATCGTCAGCAAGAGACCGTCGGCGGTGGACAGCGCTGCCGCCAGACCGCCAGCCGCCACCATTCCCGACACCACATACGGCAGCCCGGCAATCTCTGGGGTGGCGAGCATCACCAGATCGCTGGAGATTCGGAACTCGCTCAACTGCAGAATGCCGTCGTGGTTGATGTCGGTCACTGACACCAGCGAGGGATCCAGCTTCGACCAGTTGGCAATCCAGGCGGGCAATTGGTCGAACGGCAAACCGACAAGGCTGTTGAAGACTTCGAACTTCACGAGCACGGCCAGCGCTGGAGCCGTCACGTAGAGCAGCGAGATAAAGAACAGCGACCAGACGACCGACTCGCGCGCCTCCTTGACCGAAGGGGTGGTGTAGCTGCGCATCAGAATGTGCGGCAACGCGGCCGTGCCGACCATCAGGCAGAACACCAGCGCGATGAAGTTCCGCCGTGAGTCCCCGAAGGCCTGCCGTTCTGCGACATTGCCATCCGGCTCACCGGCGAACTGTTGGGCATGCGGCGGCATCCCGCCGAGAGCTTGGGCGCGGAGTGAATCGTCCGCCAGGGCACGCCGCCACGCCTCGCGCGCTTGCGCTTCATTCCTGGGCAGTGCGTTGAGCGCCTTCTCGCTGGCCTGTATTTCACGCAAGGGCGCATTTTCGGCTTTCAAGGCCTTGACGTGCCGCTGCGCTGCGAGGCGCTCGGCAACCAACGCTGTCGGAACGTTCTGCAACTTGACGGTGTAGGCTTCGGCACGGGCCTGGAAGAGAGCCCGTACCTGAAGTTCCTTGGGATCGACCAGCAACTGCTGCTCCCGCATGCTGATCTTCGCGAGTTGTTGACCGACCACGAATTGCGGCACCGGCACACCAGTCTGCTTGATCGAAAGCCAGACCACCGGCACGAGGTAGGCGATCAGCAGGATGATGTATTGCGCTACCTGGGTCCAGGTGACGGCGCGCATGCCGCCCAGGAACGAACACACCAGCACGCCTCCCAGGCCGAGGAAGATGCCGATCACGAAATCAACGCCGGTCAGCTGGCTCGTGATCAGGCCCACGGCGTAGATCTGCGCCACCAGGTAGACAAACGAGCAGAGGATGGCGGCGAAAACCCCGATCAGCCGCACCGCATTGCCGCCGTAGCGAGTGCCGAGGAAGTCGGGGATCGTGTATTGCCCAAACTTGCGGAGATACGGTGCGAGCAGCAGTGCCACCAGCACGTAGCCACCTGTCCATCCGATCACATAGGCCAGTCCGTTGTACCCCTGCAGGTACAAAGTGCCGGCGAGGCCGATGAACGACGCCGCCGACATCCAGTCGGCCGCCGTCGCCATGCCGTTGTACATGGCGGGAACGCGGCGGCCCGCGACATAGTATTCCGCCTCGTCCGTAGTGCGGCTGATGATGCCGATGGCCGCATAGAGCCCGACCGTGGCGAGCAGGAACGTCACGCCCACCCAAAGACGCGGCATGCCCATGCGCTCCAGCACGGCGATCACGCCAACGAACGCCACGAAGCCGAAGGTGTAGCGAAGGTAGATCCGGTCGAGTCGACGACGGAAGGTGTTGCCCTGTTCGACGGGTCGGCTCACTTCAGTCCACTTCCGCCAAATTGAATTCAATATCCAGGCGATGGATGTACCTGGCATAGACCCAGACCAGCAGCACGTAGACGATGAGGAGCCCCTGCGATGCCGCCCAGAAACTGAACGGGCCACCGAACATGGGCAGGCCCAGCTCGCGAGAGAAGAACACCGCGCAGAAGGTTAATAGGAACCAGGCACCGAGCAGCCATGCTGTGATGCGCTGGCTCCGGCGCCAACGGCTGCGGCCCGAGTCATCGCTTTGCATCGGCCCGGGCGTGAAGCGTGCTGCGGCAGTTCACGAAAGCGGAGCCCCAGCAGGACGGCGGCTGCGTGCCGGTGGTGTCGAGATTGGTCGACCACTGCAGTGAAATGGCGGCAAGCAGCATCCCTTATTGTGCAATCTCAACTGCCCCTCGCCTGCGACGATTTGCGCCTGATTAAATAGGGATTCTCCTGAGAAGAGGGTGGTGCGATGATGACGTTTTCACCTCGGCCCTGCCGGACCGTTCGAACGGCACTGCACTCTGACTCTTGGCCCTCGGCCCTCGGCCCTCGGCCTGCAAGAGGACTTGAAGACATGACTGGTTCCAACCGTGCGGGCAAC
>CANJKD010000457.1 GCA_947474415.1 Burkholderiales bacterium
GAATGCCCAGCGCCGGATGACGCTCAGTAACGCCATGTCTATCACTCCTTGATCCCCCGACAGCCAGCCGGGGTGAGGTTGAGACACGGGTCACTTCTCGGTGGAAATTTACGCCTTCTCCGGGTCAACTCTCAGTGAAAATCAACAGGATGATGCGCTGCGACCCCGCTTCCTACGTGAGGCCGCTGCAGCACTGCCGCTGAGCGATGCCGCAGGCAGCACAGCCGTCTACGATGCGCTGAACTGGCGACGGCTACGGCTATGGCAGGACCAGCAAGTGCCGCAATGGACACCGGCGATGCTGGCCGGATGATCGCCGAACGCCGCTTGACACGCGCACCGTTACGACACGACCAGCGCTGCATGTACGCAACCATATCAAAGGTCGGATCGAAGGGCGCTCGTGTCGTGCTCGGCATAATGGCCACCCTGCTGACCGCCACCTCGGTTTGCTCGGTCGAGACAAAAGCACCGGCGATCCGCACCTGCACCAGCTTCTACGCCGCCAACACGACGCCGACGCTCATCAACCTCAAGCTGGCCGCGAGCACCCGCCCCCTCTGCTTCCGCGCCTTTGCCCTCCTGCATTCGGGTGTCACCCGGACGCCGCTCTACGTCGCCGAGCACCTCACCCGCGCATCGGTCGAGGCCGCACGGGCACTCGATACCCGTGACAATCGTTTTCACCCCGAAGACCGTCTGCCGCAAGCCGAACGCGGCGAGCTTGCCGACTATCGCGGATCCGGCTTCGATCGCGGCCACATGGCGCCATCGGGCGACATGGGCGACACCCAAGACGATTATGAGAGCTTCAGCCTCGCTAACATCGTGCCGCAGGATGGACCGCTGAACCGAAACGGCTGGGCGGACCTCGAAAGCTATGTTCGCGACCTGACCACCAAGCTGGGCGAAACCTATGTCGTCACCGGCCCTGCCTTCGCCGACAGAAACCTCAAGCGCCTGAACGGACGCGTGCTGGTGCCGAGCCATGTCTGGAAGGCGATCTATGTGCCAGGTCAGGGAGCGGGTGCCTGGATTGTCAGCAACGACCCGAACGCAATATGGGAGGTGGTGTCGATCGCGACGCTGACCGCCCGCACCGGCATCGACCCCTTTCCTACGCTCGATCCCGCAGCCAAGACCAAGGTTCCGGCGTTCCCCACTTTCGACTGACTAATTTCAAGGATCTGGCCGATGATTAAGCCGTTTGCCGACGATGAAGCCGTTGCCTCGATTGGCGATCTCGCCATCGAGAACGGCACAGGCAAGGTCGCCATCTCGGGCTCGGTCGAGATCACCCGCGACCAGGTGGGGCTTGAGCGCGCCCGTGCGCTGAAGCAACTCGCCGACGATCTTGTGGCGGAGTTGGAGGCCTGCCACGCACCCCAGCAGGTCGCGGCCGCCCAGACAGCATCGGTCGATCAGGTCGCCAACCCGTTCGCCTGAGCGGTCCTGCTGCCGGCTAAAACCAGCTGGCAACCGCAGTGATGGCCGACGATAGGCCCGATGCGAGCCCCAGCAGCGTCAGACTGCCGATCACCACCATCTCAAGCTCGATGAAGGTCGGCCAGCGCAGGCGCGGTCGGGTCGGCATCTGCTGCTACTCGCAGCCGACCCCGTCATTGTCGCGGTCGAGCTTGCGGCTGTAGCCGGGTTGCCCTCGCATCACAGGTGCCGCGCCCGCTGCCCGAGCAGCGGTACAGTTAGCATAGTAGACGCTGCCGCCCGAACTGGAGGACTTGCCTGCGGAGCGCGTCGCAGACGTGCGCCGACGCGGCGTGCGCTTGGCCTGTGCGCCTTGAGCGAACGGATTTTCAGTTGCTTGTGGGGACGTCGCCATCATGGGCGCGGCTACCAGCAGCACGGACAAGAGCAGCATCCAGATCCTCCCTGTTTTTTCCAGAGAACAGTCTGGCCTGCTACGGAGCGCGCGTCCAGCCTTGCCGCTGACGAGAATGCCGTGAGACAAGCGCCTGTGACATTCTCGCTCTTTCTCAACACCGATGCTAGTCGGTGAACTTCCAGCGGTTACGTGGATATGAACGGTTCGAGAGAGGTTGTTTCGTGAAAGGCTTCCTGATTGCTTCGCTCTTCAGCCTACTCGCCGGAGGCGTCGCGCAAGCCAAGGGCTTCCACAATGACATTCCGAAAGTCTTTCATGGAACGTGGGCGCCGAGCCTCGCCGCTTGCCGCAATGCCGATGGCGTTGAAAAGCTTTTCATAGACGGCGAAAGCGTGAACTACTATGAAGGCAACGATTACCTTCTGATAGGTATTGAGTTTGGCGGGGCTATGACGAAGCGTGGCGGCAGCGGTAGCCTGTTTAATGGGCGCTTTACAAGTCGTATGGAAACGAACATCCTTGGCGAACACAATATTCGCATGGAGGTGGATGACGCTAACACGAGCGTACTGTACCGCTACCCAATTGGGGAAGATGGGGAGCCCATTTCATCCCGCGAGATTCGAAGTGTTCGGTGCCCCAATCAATAATTATCTAAGTCAGCCCTTGATAGCTTAGCCAACCCAACCGCGGTTTGCGATATGAGACCCACATCCGGTCATTCGCGCCATCTTCGTCGCTTCCCAACTTCAGACATTCATTTATGATTGGAGCGGGAGTCGTGCAGCCAGCGTTAGCGCGGGCCGGGCGGCCGTTAGCTGTCCCAAAAACGATGGTATTTTGGGAAGGCATGAGCAAGGCGGAATGTCCAAGTGACACATTCCACTGACAGCGGTATCTTCGATAGCGCGCGTAGCCAGTCTGTTCGCCCTCGAAGCAGGGGGATCCACAAGTGTACGTTCGGCGGCTCTCAACGGCATCTCAGAAGCGGTCGCCCGTCCATCTCACGTCAACAGCCATTTCGAGGCATTACGTGAGCGCCACACCAGCACGGGTGGGTGCGTGGCTTCCGTAAACCGGTGCCGGGGACCCAATGCACAACGGGCGTTGATCAGCACCTGACTTCCACGACATGAGACGGCTGCCCTATGCAGCGCGAGTCGAGATTGTCAGCCCGTCCTGACCTCGGCAAAGAGCATCAAATATGGCAGCGATTCTGATCGTTATCGAAGAGCACGGCTTTCCAGTTGAACTCGCGGGACCAGCAATCGTCCGGGCGATCGCGGAGCGACGTTTGCGCGCCGACATGATCGTTCAGATTTACGCGCCAGGCCAGCCTGCTTATTCCTGTCTTGCGCACCAAGTGCCGATGCTACGGCCGTTCTTCGGAATTGACGACGATGCCTCACCATCGTCGCCGTTACCTGCCCCGAAAGTTGAGACGCTGGA
>CANJKD010000458.1 GCA_947474415.1 Burkholderiales bacterium
GAACGCCCAGCACGAAGGCGATCGCCAGCATCGCGAAGAAGGCGCTCCAGCTCTCGGTCAGGCTGAATACCAGGCCCAGGCCGAGCATCGCCAGCCCGAGCACCAGGTTCAGCATGTGCTGGCCCGGGAACTGCACCGGCGCACCCCGGAAGAGGCGGAACTTGTAGGTGCCGGAAAGCTTGCCGAAGGCGATCACCGAACCGCTGAAGGTGATGGCGCCGATGGCCGCGCCAAGGAACAGTTCGAGCCGGTTGCCGGCCGGAATTTCCTCGCCCTTCGCGACGATCTGGAACGCCCAAGGTTCGGCCACCGCCGCCACCGCGATGAACACGGCCGCGAGGCCGATCATGCTGTGGAAGAAGGCGACGAGCTCGGGCATCTTCGTCATCTCGACGGTCTTGGCGCGCCACGCGCCGTAGGCGCCACCGGCCACCAGGCCGAGCAGCACCCAGGCCATGCCGGTCAGGTTGCCATCCGCGATCTTGATGATCAGCAGCGCCGTGGTGACCGCGGCGATTGCCATGCCGACCATGCCGAACAGGTTGCCGCGTATCGACGAGGTGGGGTGCGACAGGCCCTTCAAGGCCTGGATGAAGCAGACGCTGGCGATGAGGTACAGCAGCGTGACGAGGTTCATGCTCATTTACTTGGCCCCCGCATCGGTCTTCTTTTCCTTCTTGCGGAACATCTCGAGCATTCGCCTCGTGACGAGAAAGCCGCCGAAGATGTTCACCGCCGCCAGCGCCACGGCGAGCACGCCCATGGTCTTGCCGAGCGTGGTTTCGGTGAGCGCAGCGGCCAGCATGGCGCCGACGATGACGATGGCCGAGATCGCATTCGTCACCGCCATCAGTGGCGTGTGCAGCGCGGGCGTGACGGTCCAGACGACGTGGTAGCCGACGTAGATGGCGAGCACGAAGATGATCAGGTTGGTCAGGGTATGGGAGACGATGAGTTGTTCCATGATTACTTCCTCTTCACTTCGCCAGCTTGGGTCATCAGGCACGCGGCCACGATGTCGTCGTCCATCGGCACGCTGAACGCGCCGTCCTTGGGCAACACGAGTTTCAGGAAGTCGAGCACGTTGCGGGCATAGAGCGCGCTCGCATCGGCCGCCACCAGCGCCGCCAGATTCGTCTCGCCAACGAGCGTGACGCCGTGCTTCACGACGGTCTTGTCGGCCTCGCTGAGTGGGCAGTTGCCGCCGCCATTCGGGCCCTTGCCGGCCGCGATGTCGACGATCACCGAGCCCGGCTTCATCGACTTGACCATCTCTTCGGTGATCAGCGTGGGCGCGGCGCGGCCGGGGATCAGCGCGGTGGCGATGACGATGTCGGCCTGTGCCACGCGCTTGGCCACTTCGACCTGCTGGCGCGCCAGCCAGCTCGGCGGCATCGGCTTGGCGTAGCCGCCCACGCCGACGGCGGCCTCCTTCTCTTCCGGCGTGTCGTACGACACCTCGATGAACTTGCCGCCCAGCGATTCGATCTGCTCTTTCACGCTGGGGCGCACGTCGCTGGCTTCGATGACGGCACCGAGGCGCTTCGCGGTGGCTATTGCCTGCAGCCCCGCCACGCCCACGCCGAGGATCACGATGCGGGCCGCCTTCACGGTGCCGGCGGCGGTCATCAGCATCGGGAAGAAGCGCTGGTATTTGTCGGCCGCGATCATCACCGCCTTGTAGCCCGCGATGTTGGCCTGCGAACTCAGGACGTCCATGCTTTGCGCGCGGGTGGTGCGCGGCGCGGCCTCTAACGCGAAGCTGGTCAGGCCGGCGGCGGCCAGCGCCTGCAGGCCGTCGCGGTCGAACGGGTTGAGCATGCCGACGAGGGCGGCGCCGCTCTTCATCGCCAGCAGTTCATCGGCGCTGGGCGAGCGCACCTGCGCGGTCGGTGATTTCGGCACCGGCGGCCTCATAGGCGCCATCTGTCACGCTGGCTGAAATGCCGGCGCCGGACTGCACCCTGACGGTGTGGCCCTGGGCCTTAAGCTTCTTGGCCGTTTCGGGCGTGACGGACACACGCGTTTCACCGGCCGCTGTCTCGAGCGGGACTCCTATCAGCATGAATGCCTCCTCAGGCGTTTTTTAAATTTGCGCTGATTGTGCCCTACTTTGCCGGGCCAAAATCAATGACTGCGGCCAAGCGGATGCGCGATGAACCGGCGCGGGATACGATGACTCGCATGATTGAACGATGGAAACCCAGCGTCACGGTAGCGGCCATCATCGAGCGCCTGCGCGATGGCGAACGCCAGTTCCTGCTCGTCGAAGAGCACACGCCGGAAGGCCTGAAGCTGAACAACCCGGCGGGCCACCTCGACCCGGAAGAATCACTCGAGCAGGGCGTGCGGCGCGAGGTGCTCGAAGAGACCGCCTGCGTGTTCACGCCCGACCGGCTGGTGGGCACTTACCTGTCGCGCTTTCAGCGGCCCGCGACGGGTGAAGACGTGACCTTTCTGCGCTTCGCCTTCGGCGGCACGGTGGGCGAACCCGACCTGTCTCGCACGCTCGACCACGGCATCGTGCGCACGCTGTGGATGACGCTGCCCGAGCTGCACGCCAGCCGTGCGCGCCACCGCAGCCCGCATGTGCTGGGCTGCATCGAAGACTTCGTGCGCGGCCGGCGCTACCCGCTCGACGCCATCACGACCGACGCCACTGTGTCCGCGCCCGAGATCAAGCGCTGAGACTGCCCGCAGAGCGCCGCAGCCCGCGCCAACTGATTCGCGAACTAATTCGCCATCAACGCCTCGGCGCCGGCCTTCGCGACCAGTTCGTCCTGCGAGGCCAGCACGCCGGAACGGCCGATGCCGCCAATGATCTTGCCGTCGACGATGATCGGGACGCCGCCTTGCAACGGCATCGCGTCACGCACCGCGAGGATGCGCAAGGTGCTGCCGCCGGTGGCCATGCTGTCTTCCAGCGCCTTGCTCGGGCGCCGGAAGGCGACGGCGGTGCGTGCCTTGCCGATCGAGATGTCGACGCTGGCGGTTTGCGCCTCCAGCCGCTCCAGCATCACGAGGTGGCCGCCGGTGTCGACGATCGAAATCACCACCTGCCAACCGTTCTTGTGGGCTTCGGCCTCGGCCGCCACCATGGCCTTCTTGGCCTGCTCGATGTTGATCGACAGGCCATATTGATCCGGCCCTGTGAAGTCTCAAGCCGCATAACGCACACGGCGGTCTTGAAAGTAGCTGATCACGCGCTCTGGAGTTCGTTCCAGCATGAGCATGTGCTCGTTGGCTGCGTCTCGTAACTTGGCCTTGGTGCGCACCGGAACA
>CANJKD010000459.1 GCA_947474415.1 Burkholderiales bacterium
AACCTCACGACTTGCTTTCGCCTTTCGTGAAGTTGCTCCAGTGTCTGTTTGCGCGCGTTCTCTTTGTCCATCCATCTTGGAGCTTACGTTCACCTAAAAGTTCCTATTTCTTTGGGCCGAATCAATAACTCGAGAACGCCATGAACACCAATGACCTCAGCCGTACCGCGATTGCAGTCCGAAAAAACGAGGTCATTCGGCTCGGCACGGCGCGCGGTCAGCGCATCGAATCGGTGCTTGGCCGGCTGTGGCTGACGATGGACTGCGCCCCGCGCGAAGTCGTGCTCGACCCTGGTGAAGGTTTCAGCATCGACCGCGATGACGCTGTACTGGTCAGCGCCTTGCTCGACGATGCCCGCTTCGTGTTGCTGGGTGCGGCAGCCGCTGCCGCTGCCTGACTCGGCAGGCTGCCGCCCGCGCGGCGCGATACCTGCGCTATTGAACCGGCCTCTTGAGCGGCTCGGGCACCGTGAATCCCATCACTTCGATGCCTTCGTCGCGCAGCGCCTCGGCATCTGCACGCGAGGCCTGGCCACGGATGCCGCGCTCCTGGGCTTCACCATAGTGGATGCGGCGCGCCTCTTCCGGAAAACGGTCACCGACATCTTCGGTGTTGTTCAGCACGTGGCGCACGGCACGCAGCCATTGGGCCTGCATCAGAACCTGCTGGCCTTCGGGACCGGAGGCGGCGGCCTCGCTTGGCGCCACATGGCGCTGCTTCGACACGTTGAGGCGGGGCGCGCTGGGCAACCGGGTAATGGCCTTGTCATCGCACATCGGGCAAGCCACCATTGCGCGCTCGCGTTGCGATTCGAAGTCGGCGTCAGAAGCGAACCAGCCCTCGAAACGGTGCTCGTGTGCGCAACGCAAGTTCAGGACTTTCATGGCCGACGCGAACCGTGCATGTCCTGATTATCGTGGCTGGCATCGAGATGCCCAAAACGGCCCGCAGCGCTGTGCCATTCCAGCGGCCAGCGGCCGGCGCGCCAGTTCTGCAACCACAACAGGCCGATCAAGGTCTTGGCATCGGTGAGGTCACCGTTGCGTGCCATCGCATCGAGTTCCTCGATGCTGGCCGTGCCCACATCGAGAAATTCACCCGAATCGAGCTGCCGTTCTCCCAGCGCCAAGCCGCGTGCAAACCAGACCTCGATGCCTTCGTTGGAATAGGCGATGGCGTTGTGAAGGACGCCGGCGCGCGCCCATTCGGCGGCTCGGTAGCCGGTTTCCTCGGCCAACTCGCGGACTGCGCAGGCCAGCGGTGGCTCGCCGGCTTCTAGCTTGCCAGCCGGGAACTCCAGCATCGTGCGCGCGAGCGGATAACGCCACTGGCGTTCGACAACGAGCCGGCCATCGTCGAGCAGCGGCACGACCATCACGGCACCCGGATGAACAATGTATTCGCGCGTGGCGGTGGCGCCGTCGGGCAGGCGCACCAGATCGTGGCGCACATCGAGAAACGAGCCCCGGTAGACCTGCTTGGACTGCAGCATGTGCTCCTGCAGGTGCGCATCGCCAGGCAAGCTGGTACCGGGTGCTGTGGCCGAAGGGGCGAGAGCTTCCGTCATGGATGGCGCCGAAGGCAGCACCACACGAAGCCGGGAATTACCGATGTCATGAAGAGAAATCCAATGGCCGCGTAGAACTCCCGGCCCTGCGGCTGGATCTGGCCGGCATGCGCTTCGAGGGAGATGCCGCCGCCGAGCAGCAGGCCCCACATCGGCAGCAGTTCCAGCAGCCGCCAGCCCGGTTGCTTGGGTGCCCGACGCGGCCCGACGATGAGCAGCCGCTCATTCGCAAACGACAGATTGGCGGCCGACACGGCTGCCAGCAACGCCAACCAGACGGCGGCCGAAGAATTCATCGCCATCGGCCCCGTTTCAGGTGGCCAGGGCTTTGACGATGGCCTCGCGGCACACCGTCATCAAGCCGTCCGGCAGCATGCCGAACAACAGTACAGCGGCGCCGTTCAGCGACAGCACCACGCTCATTTCGCGTGAGCTGACGATGGGGTGGCGGTCGGCCGGCTCGTCGAAGTACATGACCTTGATGACGCGCAGATAGTAGAACGCACCCACCAGCGACAACAGCACGGCCACCACGGCCAGCACGATATAACCGGTGACGTTGGTCGACACCACCGCCTGCAGCACGGCGAGCTTGGCGTAGAAACCGACCGTAGGCGGCAGGCCAGCGAGCGAGAACATCAGCACCGCCATCACGCCGGCGAACCACGGGCTGCGCTTGGCCAGGCCCTTCAGGTCGTCGATCTGTTCCGACTCGAAACCCTGGCGCGACAGCAGCATGATCATGCCGAAGCTGCCCAGCGTGGTCAGCACATAACTCACCATGTAGAACATCGAGGAACTGTAGCCATTGGCCGCCGAGAAGGTGTTGACGTTGACCACCGTGGGCGTGAAGCCGAGCAGCATGAAGCCCATCTGCGCGATCGACGAATACGCCAGCATGCGCTTCAGGTTCGTCTGCGCGATTGCGACCACATTGCCGATCAGCATCGAGCCGATCGACAGCACGATGAGCATCTGCTGCCAGTCGGCGCCGAGGCCCGACATGCCTTCGACGAGCAGGCGGATGGTGATCGCGAAGGCGGCCAGCTTGGGCGCACCGGCGATAAGCAGCGTGACCGCCGTGGGCGCGCCGTGGTAGACATCGGGCACCCACATGTGAAAGGGGACGGCACCGAGCTTGAAGGCCAGGCCGGAGACCACGAACACGGCGCCGAAAACCAGCACCGCCTTGTTGATCTGGCCGGTGCCGATGGCCTTGAAGATCTCGGCGATGTCGAGCGAACCGGTGGCGCCGTACATCATCGACAGGCCGTACAGCAGGAAGCCGCTGGCGAGCGCGCCCAGCACGAAGTACTTCATCGCCGCCTCGGTGGCATCGGCATGCTCACGGCGCATCGCGACCAGGGCGTACAGGCTCAGCGTCATCAGCTCCAGGCCGAGGTAGACGACGAGCAGGTTGTTCGCCGACTGCATCACGCAGATGCCCAGCAACGAGAACATGCTGAGCGTGAACAGCTCGCCCTTCAACATGTCGCGCGAATCGGCGTAGCTGCGCGCATAGACAAGCGAGATCATCACCGCCGCGCTCGCGAAGAAGCCGAGCAGGTGGCCCATCGGATCGGCCACGACCATGTGCTGCATCGCGTAGACGGTGGTGCCTTCGTTGAAGGCGTTCAGGTGCATCAGGGCCACCACGGCCAGCGTGGCCTGCGTCAGCAGGTAGGTGGGCGTGCG
>CANJKD010000460.1 GCA_947474415.1 Burkholderiales bacterium
CGCCTTTCGTGAAGTTGCTCCAGTGTCTGTTTGCGCGCGTTCTCTTTGTCCATCCATCTTGGAGCTTACGTTCACCTAAAAGTTCCTATTTCTTTGGGCCGAATCAATAGGCTCAACCCTTGCGGTAGATGCGATCGACATACTCGCGCAGCATGCGCGTGGCTGAGAAGCGTGGACCGTTTGTCACAAGGCTGCGGCGCATCATCGCCACCCAGCGTTGTGGGATGCCTTCGGCGTCGCGCTCGTGGAACATCGGCACCACCTGCCGCTCGAGCAGTTCGAACAGCGCATTGGCGTCGCGCCAGTCCTGCGCCTGGTGGTCTGCATCCACGCGACCATCGACCGCCCAGCCGTTGCCGCCGTCGTAGGCTTCTGCCCACCAGCCGTCGAGCACCGACAGTTGCAGGCCCCCGCCGAGCACCGATTTCATTCCGCTGGTGCCGCTGGCTTCGAGTGGCGGCCGCGGCAGGTTGACCCACAGGTCGCAGCCCGCCACCAACTGGCCGGCGAGCGCCATGTCGTAGTCCTCCAGGAAGGCGGCGCGTCCGGCGACACCAGGTGCACCCTTGAGTGCAAACAGGCGGCGCACCACCTCTTTGGCCTCGTTGTCGTCAGGGTGCGCCTTGCCGGCAAAGACAAACTGCACCGGGCGCTCGCCGCCGACGAGTGCGATCGCCCGCTCGGGTGCCAGCGCCAGCAAGTGCAGCCGCTTGTAGGTCGCCAGCCGACGCGCGAAGCCGATCGTCAGCCGGCCCGTATCGAATCCGCTGCCGGCGGCGGACGCGTACTCGAGAGGCTCGCCGCGGCGCAGCCGGTCACCCATGGCGCGGTGGGTGATCATGCTGACGAGTTGCTGGCGCGCAGAGCAGCGCGCGGCCCAGATCTCGGCGGCGGGAATGTTGTTGACCGGCACCCAGGTTTCGGTCTGGTCGGCACGCGCCAACCAGCCTGGCCCCAAATGGCGGTCGAGCAATTCGCGCATCGGCCCCTGCAGCCAGGTAGGCACATGCACGCCATTGGTGACATGGCCGATCGGCACGTCATCCGCCGCTCGGCCCGGGAACAAGGGCTGCCAGATGCCGCGGGCGACCTGGCCGTGGCGCTGACTCACCCCATTGGCGTGGCGGCTGGCGCGCAATGCCAGCGCCGTCATGCTCGAGGGCTGGTCGAGGCTGGCTGGGTCGATGCGGCCGATGGACAGAAAGCGTTCGCGGTCACCGGCCAGGTCGGCGATGGGACCCAGCATGGCCAGGATTTCATCGCGCGAGTAGGTTTCGTTACCCGCTGCCACCGGCGTATGGGTCGTGAACACCACCTGTTCGCGCACGCGCCGCCAAGCCTCGTCTTGCTCGCCGGCCGGCAGTGCGGCCCGTGCCTGGGCGAGCAGCTCAAACACGCCCAGCGCGGCGTGGCCTTCGTTGAGGTGGTACACGCTGGGCTGGATGCCCATCGCGCGCAGCGCACGCACACCACCCACGCCGAGCACCGCGTACTGCGCCAGCCGGATCGCGCGGTTGCTCTCGTACAGGCGCGAAGTAACCCATCGGCCGAGGGGGCTGTTCTCGGGCCGGTCGGTGTCAAGCAGGTACAGCGGCACGCGGCCGACGTCGACTCGCCATACTTGCGCGACGACATCCTCGTCGTCGACCGGTACCGTCACCGTCAGCGGCTGTCCATCGGCGCCGGTGACCCTCACACACGGCAGCCGCTCGGGATCGGCGTCGAGCCAGTACTCATGCTGGTAGCCCGTGACGTCGATGCGCTGATGGAAGTAGCCGGTGCGGTACATCAGGCCGACGCCGACCATCGGCAGGCCCAGGTCGGAGGCCTCCTTCAGAATGTCGCCGGCCAGAATGCCCAGGCCGCCGGAGTAGATGGGCAAGCAGCCATGCACGGCGAACTCGGCGCAGCAGAAGGCCACCGGATGCTGCAGGCTGGTGGCCCCCTCGCGCCAGGGTCGCTGGCGGTCGCTTTGCAGTTCGCTCGCCAGGCGTTCGACGCGGGCCACCAGAGCGGCATCCTTGTCAGCCTGCTCGAGCTGCTTGCGACCCGTTTCCGTGAGCAGCCGCCTCGGGTTGGCGCCAGTACGCGCCCAGCAATCAGGGTCAATGACCCGGAAGGTCGCGGCGCCCTCAGCCGACCACGCCCAACGGTAGTTGTAGACAATCTGCGCCAGTGGCCTCAGCTGTTCGGGCAAGACACGGCCCAGTTCGGCCACGGCACGTTCGATATCGTCGTCGCCTGGAAACATGGTCACCCCCTGGATGAGACGGGCGGGCGTTCCAACCGGCGCCTGCCAAGCCATCCTGCAGATGAAACAGGCACGCGGCAGAGCGCGGCGCCCGTGGAGCAGAGCGCCGTGGGCGCCGCGAACGCGAGACGGCCAGCGCGACAAGTGGTGCAAGCCGTTTCAGCGTTCAAGTGACAGGGCTCGCAAGCCCGGCCGCGGACGACCGTGCCGATTGCCCGGATCTCAGTGCGCAATCTGCCCGTCGGTGCCGGAGGATGCCAACTCGCCATTCGCTCGTTGCAACTGAGCCTCGGCCCTCAGCCAGTCATCGAGTTCGTGCCCAGGCTCAGAGCCGCGCGCCTCGAACAGTGCATAAGCGGCCTCACGTATGGCCTGCTCGCGATCGACGGGGGCCGGCATCTGTGCCGCCAACGACGCCTCGCTCGCGTTCGGCGCAATGACGATATCCGTTGCCATCGCCGCGCGGGCAGCGGTCTCGCTCGTTGCCAGTGACTGTGCCATCTCGGTGTCTCCTGTGATGCTGGGGTGGTGGCGCGGCGCATCGCGGAACGATCACTGCACCGCGTGACCATAGGACTCTGGCGTGCGGGCCGATTGCGCCGCGTCAATGCGCGTGCACGCGCCGGGCTCTCAGCAAGTGCGCGGCAGCGGCTCGCTGCTGACCCAGTCGACCACTCGGCGCCCGCCGAACTCGTCGCCTTCGACTTCGACGAGCGCGACCCTTGCGTCAAGGCGCTGATCGGACCGGCCGTCGCAGGCGCGCGGCGCAACCACCGCCACTCGGGCCTCTGCGGCCAGGCGCCATCGGACTACCCGGAGATGGTCGAGTACCTGGTCGAGCTGGGCATCGATTCGATCAGCGTCACGCCCGACACGTTGCTGTTGGTCACGCGCAATGTCTTGGCCGTCGAGCAGCGGCTGGGGCGCGCGCTGCGCGCTTCGACCGCTTGAGCGCCTTCAAGCGTCCTGCTGCAGCACGAAATCCGCAATCTGATCGAGTGTGCCCAGCCG